>QJVU01000224.1 GCA_003235605.1 Planctomycetota bacterium
GAGGGCATTCCGGGCATCGGCAAGACCCTGCTTGCCCGAACGCTTGCCCGCTGCCTGGGATGCGACTTCAACCGTATCCAGTTCACCAACGACCTGATGCCGTCGGATATCGTTGGCACAGCGGTGTGGCAGCCCGCGGTGGAGAAGTTCACCTTCGTGAAGGGCCCCCTCTTCACCAATATCGTGCTCGCCGATGAGATCAACCGCACCAGCCCCAGGACACTGTCCTGTCTGCTGGAGGCCATGGAGCAGGGCAAGGTCTCGGTCGAAGGCCGCACCGTGCCACTTGGGGAGCCTTTCATCGTCCTGGCCACACGCAACCCGATCGAGTTCCACGGCACCTACCCGATTCCCGAGGCGGCGATGGACCGCTTCCTGGCACGCGTCGAACTCACCTACCCAAACGAACGCCAGGAGATGGATCTGTTTCTTGGGCGCGACCCGGAGGAGGTCTTGGCCGGCCTCTCGCCCGTCGTGGAACGACAGCAACTGCTCGGCCTCATGGATGCCGCGCGTCGAACCAAGGTTCGGGAACCGGTAGCTCGCTACGCCTATCGCGTCGCCAAGCGGACCCGGCACCACGACGCCATCGGCCTCGGGGCAAGCACCCGCGCCGTGCTGATGTGGCTGCGCGCCAGCCGTGCCAGGGCCTTCATGGCAGGGCGGGACTTCGTGCTTCCCGACGACCTCAAGCACACTGCCGGACCGGTCCTCGCACACCGCATCTTCATCAAGGGTAGTGGGGATGCCTCCGAGGTGCTGGAGCAGATACTGGCCGAAGTGCCAGTCGAGCTCTGATCGTGACTCTTTCGAGGGTCGTCGATGCCTTGCACGCCAGAGCCTCCCTGCTCCCAACGACGCTCGGTGTCAAGGCGATTGCCTTCTACGGCATGCTGCTTTGCTCGTTCTATGCCGCTCCCTACCTGAATCTGTTCTTTCTGCTGCTTTGCTTCCTCAGCGTCCTCGGAATCCTCGGAGCCTACTGGTCGTTCATGAACCTTGCCTCTGTCAGCGGGGAGATTCAGCCGCGGCCGCCGTTCCCTGCGGGTGCGGGAGCGGTATTCCACGCCACGTTGAGTTGCGGCTCGCGCTCACGGCATCACCTGCGCCTCGAACTGCAGATCAGGGGTGAGCACCTCGGAGCGGGTCACGTTGCCCATGCCGTGGGGACCGTCGATGTCGAGGGCACTCTTCCGCCACTCGAGCGAGGCGTATACGACATCACGCACGCATCGGTCAGCTCCGTGCATCCCTTCGGACTGTTCCGGGCACGTGTCAAGCTCGGTGCGCCGCTCAGGCTCGTCGTGTATCCCGAACCTGCAGAACTGTCGCACTTCCGGGATCGACACGAACTGCTGACGTCCCTCGACCAGGAAGGGGGCCATCGCGCCGTCGAGATGGGGCCGGCGGGCCTGCGGGAGTACAAGCCCGGGGATGAGCTTCGCCACGTTCACTGGAGAGCCAGTGCGCGCCGGCAGGCCCTGGTCGTCAAAGAATACGAAGGTGACAGCCGCCCCGGTCTGGAGGTGTTGTTGGATCTGCGGTGCAGCCGGGACCAACTGGAGGCATCGCTGTCACTCATCACCGCGCTCGCAATGATCAGCGAAGACAACAAAGACGTGATCACGCTGATCAGCCAGGACCACACCGCCACCTATGGCAAGGGGCACCGCTCCATCAACGAGCTGTGGGGCTACCTGGCCATGGCGCAACCCCTGCCCGCACACGCACAACCGCCACCCTCAGTGTCGCCCGGGGTCGTTCGTCTTCCGGGAGCCCTGGACGCGCATATCAACGCTTCGGCGCCAGCAACTGCATGATGTCGTCCGCGCTCAGGTACAGCCTCCTCGCGCTGGTCGTGCTCACCTTGGTGTTCGTGCACATCACCCAGGCCGTTAGCCTCGTCTGGATCATGCCGCTCTACCTCGCGGCTGCAGGAGCGCCCCTCTCCTGGCGGCTGCAGCAGTCGATCAGCTATCAGGTGATCTGGAACGTCGGCTTGTTGGCGGTCTTCGCGCTTTTGCTTCAGCACCTCGTGTACCGCGGCGGCGTGCGCTACCTGCTCGAGGACGGCCTCCGGTTGGCGGCCTTCTGCCAAGTGCACATCCTCAACAATCTTGTCCGCCACAGGAAACCCGACCTGATCTTCTTCAACTCTTTCCTGATCGCGATCGTCACCAGCCTTTTCTGTCAGGACCTCATCTACTCCATCGTCTTTGTCGTCTTCGCGATGATCCTGATCCTCGGGCTGCAGCTGGCAGCCACAGAGGCCAACGGTGTCCGCCTTGCCGGCAACACCGTGTTCGAGGTGCGGAGTTCCGCAAAGCACGCCGCGATCGGCCTCACCCTGACCATGCTCGCGTTCGTCTTCTGGCCACGGGACTTCGAGCGAGAGGGGCTGGTCGAGGAGCGCTTGCTCAGCTCGGAGCGGATCTCGGAGATCGGTTTCACCGAGCAAATCCGTCTCGGAAGGCAGGGTCATGTCATCGCCACAGATACCGTCGTGCTGCGGGCACATCTCCAGCGCGGCCACAAGGATGCCGTGCCGGTTCATTGGCGCGGCATCACCTACCTGTGGCCGCTGTCCGGCGGGTGGGGGGGTGAGAACCGGTGGCAGAGCGATCGCTACTCCTCGCTGGACAAGACGTGGTTGCGGGATACCGATGATTCCTGGTACCGGCAGGCTCGCGAGACTTCTGTCGTGCTCACCGTGGACGTGCTGGATCCCAGCAACACGCGGTTGTTCATGCCGCTGGCAGCGCGACGCCTCGTCACTCAAAGCCTTGCCTATCCCAAGGTCGACGGCAACTTCAAGGTGATCGCGCAGTCCAGGGGTCGTCAGAGCCCGCTGGCCTACCGAGTCGAGGTGGGTCGCGAGGCCGTCAGTCACGAAAGCTGGACCCACGTCCCAAAGCAACGGCTGGGGGAGTACTTGCG
>QJVU01000632.1 GCA_003235605.1 Planctomycetota bacterium
TCTTCGAGGAGAGGGCAAAGACGTCCATCTGGGGGTAGACGGTTGCGGTGTCCCTGGTGGTGCCGCCGAACGTCACCCGTCCGGCGATGCGAAGACGATCCGCCAGCTCCTCCAGCTGTCCCTGGCCCTCACCGTCGCCGCCGAACAACAACAGGCGAGTCCGGTCCCGGTTCCGCAAGCGAGCAAACGCCCGCAGGAGCAGCTGCTGGTTCTTCTCGCCCCGGAACTGCCCCACGTGGCCCACCACCAGCTCGGCGGCCCCCCGCCCCCGGGTGTCGTGGGTCGCCGGAACGAAACGCTCCAGATCGACACCGTTGGGCAGCCAGTGCACCTGACTCTCAGGACGGCGCCAGATGCGCGTCGCCAGCTCCCAAAGCCGCCGCGAAGGCACCACGATCCCGTCGGCCGCACCCAGGAGCAGGCGCCGCGCCCAGATGCGCCGGCGCAGGTAGCGGTCGCTCTCCTCCGGACCGAAGCCGTCCTCGTGGTGCACCAGGGGCAGCCCCGTCCACCGCGCAGCCAGCACCGCCTCGATCGCCCCCCAGTTGTAGGTCAGGACCAGGTCAGGAGACAGGTCGCGCTGGACCTCGGCCATGGCCCGCGCCATCGCCAGGAACCCTCGGAGCGTTGGCGGCGGACGGTAGTCCACGACCACCTGCTGCGGCATCTGCTCCCGGCACTCGAAGCGGTTGTCCATGGCAACCACCGTGTGGCGCCAGGACCGCGGCGCGAGGCGCAAGATCTGGCAGAGTCGGACCGCGGGCCCACCGGTGTGGAAGGTGGCGAAAACGTGCAGCAGGTGCCGCTCCCGCTCCGCACCCGCCGGCGGGCTCCCGCTCATGGCCCCACGGTCTTTGCCGTCCTGGTTGCCTCGCTGGTTTCCGGGGTCGCGGCCTTCCCGGTGGCCCCGTCGCTGAGCGGTGCTGCCCCCTGCCTTCCTGGAGCCCGGTCCCCAAGCGCCCGCTGCCAGAAGGTCTCCGGGTCCGCAACGGGCCGCCAGCCCAGATCCTGTTTCACATCGGCTGTGTCCAGGGACGACAGGAAGGCGCGGGAGCGGAGGTCCCGCACCGAGGGCGGCGTGGAAGGTCGTCGCGCCAGGCGCTTGATCCAATGCTTGGCATGCTCCACCGCCCACAGCCAGAGGGTGGCCTGGGGGTGGAAGCGGAAGGGCCGCCCCAGGGCCCGACCCAGGACCGCCACGTACTCCTTCGCCGTCGGGCGCACGTCGCCGGCAAGGTTGTAGCGCCTGCCGGTCACGACCGCGGCTGGCGCCGACACCGCCCGCAGGATCGCGTCGGCACAGTCCTCCGCCAGGACCAGGGGCAACGGCGTGCGGCCCGGACCCCAACCGACACACTGGCTGTCCCTGGGCCAGAGGCCCACACCGGTGTGCGCGAGGACTCCGCCAGCCCCCACCACGATGCCGGGCCGGAGGCAGACGGTCTCGAGGCCCTTGCCACCCTGGCGCCTCAGCTCGTGCTCGGCGGCGATCTTTCCCCGGGCATAGGGGGGCCTTTCTGCCGGCTGCGGGTCTGGATCCACATCCCCAGCCACGGGTTCGCCACCACCCAGGTAGAGGGCAGCGGCACTGCTCACGTAGATGAGGCGCTTCACGCCCGCGTGGCGGCACACCGCCGCCGCCGTGGCCACCGAACCCGCCATGGCCCGCTCCATGGCACCGCCATCCTCGGGATCCACGGCAGCGCATGTGGCCATGTGCACGAGGACACCCGCCCCCCCCGCGGCGCGGGAGAGAGCCGCCTCGTCGGTTGCGTCGCCCGGAAACACACGCACGCCGCGATCCAGGAAGCTCTTCGGCAACTGCTGCGGGCGGCGCACCAGCACGGTGACAGGGCGTCCTGCCGCCAGCAGCTGCGCCACCACGTGCCGCCCCAGGAACCCCGTGCCGCCGGTGACCAGCACCTCGCCGGGGCGCGCCGGGCCCGGCGCGGGAATGGCCGGCAGCACCAGGGCCGCCGGGGAAGCTCCTGCAGCCGCAGCCGCCTGGTGACAGATGCGCAGCACCGCCGCGGCCGTGTCGGGACCGTTGGGCACCGGTTGCCCCCTGCGCAGGGCGAGATGAAAACCCGCGAGGCTCGCCCCCATGCTGCGCAGGAACGGCTCTGCGGGAGGGCACAGGCGAAACAGCGCCAGGCCATAGCGCAACAGCCCGAGGATGCCCTGGCCCACGAGCCCGAAACCCCGCCGGCTGTCGAGGGCGATGTCCACGACCTCCAACCAGCGGCTCTTGGTGCTGCGCTGGTAGGTACCGCGCACCACATCGATCTCCACCCGCGCGTCGCTGCAGAGGGCTTCCACGCGGACCTCGTGCATGGTGCGGCCAAAGGCCAGCAGCACCTGGGCGGTGCCCCGCTCGCAGGACAGGGCCACCATCCAGGTGTCGAAGAACTTGCCTCCTCGAGGGAGATGCCTTGGAGTCCCCACGTGCGCGGTGATTCTCTCGGCGGCGCCCAGCAGGTCGTGCACCACGGAAAAGGGGTGCACCCCCTGCTCCAGGAGGATGTTGGCCTCGGCCTGGAACATGAAGTGGGCATCGTCGCCGGTGTCGAGCTGGCGGAGCGGCACGTGGTGGACCAGTTGGAGGTGCTCGAGTCTGCCCAGGCGCCCGGAACGGAGCTCCCGCTTCAGGCGCTGCACCCCCGGGTGGAAGGTCAGGTTGTGGTTGACGCCTACCTGGAGCCCCCGGGCGGCGGCCAGGCGGCCCAGCTCCCGGGCCTGCTCCGGATCCAGTGCCAGGGGCTTCTCCGCAAGGACGTGGAGTCCGGCCGCCAGACACTGCTTCGCCAGGTCGAAGTGCAGGGGTGGCGGGACCAGGAGGTGGACCGCGTCCACCTCCTCGCGGGCCACCTCCAGGAGCTCGTCCAGGGAGGCGAACACCCTGCCCACCCCATGGCGGGCAGCCAGGTGTGCCGCCCGCTGCCGGTCGCGGTCGCAGATCGCCACCACCTTCACGCCAGCGTTCCTTGCCAGCAGCTGCAGATGGACCCTGGCGATGAACCCGGCGCCGATGAGGGCAACCCGGGTGGTTCGCAGGGGAGTCGGGGGTGCTGCCATGGTCAAAAAGCCGCGGTCCATCCGCTATGGTCGGCGGACACCGAAAGGCTACCCCCATGTCGCGTTCCCGCGCCCTCCTCGTCACCTCTCTTTCCCTTGCCGCGGGCCTCGGAGCCCAGGTCCACCAGGACCGACCCGCCCGTGCGGGGCATCCTCTCACCCTGGACCGGATCCTGGACAACCCCCGCTCCCTGATGGCGCCCCTCCCGACGGTCCAGTGGATCCCGGGCACCGACAGCTTCAGCATGCTCAGGCCCGGAGCCTCGCCCGACCAGCAGCTGGTCGTGGCCTTCGCCGCCAGCGGCGGCCATCGCGACCTGTTCGACCTGGAGCGGTTTCGCGTCGCCATGGCGGCAGCGGGGATGCCCGGGGCGAAGAACCTCAAGGGCCTCCCCGCCGCTTTCGGCTGGGTGGACCGCAACACCCTCCGGGTCCAGGCTCCCGACGGTGTCTACCACTGGGACGTCAACGGTGCGGCGGCCGTGCGCAGGCTGAGCCTGCCGCCGGGAGCGGGCAGCGTCACCTGCAGCAAGCGCGACACCCGTGCCGCCTACCTGTTGAACCACCAGCTCTTCGTGCAGGAAGGCACCGAGCGGTACGCCATGGTTACCGAGGACGGCAGCGAGGACGTCGTCTACGGCGGCGCTGCCCATCGCGCGGAGTTCGGCATCCACGACGGCCTGTGGTGGGGACCCAACGAGCGCTACCTGGCCTGCTACCGCGAGGACCTCTCACCCATCGCCATCTACCCCTACGCCGACCACACGGTGATGCCGCCGAAACGCATCCACGGCCGCTACCCGATGGCAGGGCAGGTGCACTCCGCGGTGAAGGTCGGCATCTACGACACCGAGGGCCGCAGCCTGCACTACCTCGAAGCCGAGACCACCGCAGACGGCAAGGCCAAGGACGTCTACTGGACCAACGTCACCTTCGGGCCCAAGGGGGAGAAGATCTACGTGGCCATCGTGAACCGGGACCAGGACCACATGGACCTGGTGCGCTTCGATCTGGCCACTGGCCGCCGGGAGAAGATCCTGTTCAGCGAGGAGGACAAGGAGTGGATCGAGCCGGAGCAGGGTCCGATCTTCCTGCCCGACAAGAGCGGCCGGTTCCTTTGGTTCTCTCCCCGGGACGGCTATCGCCACCTCTATCTCTACGACCCCGACGGCACCCTGGTGCGCCAGGTGACCCGCGGCAGCTTCGACGTGCGGCAGCTGGTAAGCCTTGCTGGCGGCAAGGCCTTCGTCATGGCCTCGGGAACGAACCCTCTGGAGATGCACCTGTTCGAGGTGGACATGGAGTCCCGGGAGAACTCGATGCTGCGCCGCACCGTGGACCCCGGTTGGCACAGCTGCCAGGTCTCGGAGAGCGGCAGCTTCGTTCTCGACCACTTCAGCAATCTGGAGACGCCAGGGGTGCTGAAGGACCTGAGCCGGGACGGAACGTCCCTGCACAGGATGGCGGCCGGCAACAGGATCCAGAACCTGCCGCCCCAAGAGTTCTTCCAGGTGACCGCCAAGGACGGTACCCAACTCCACGGGCACCTGTTCCTGCCCCCCGGGCTGGACAAGGGCAGGAGGTACCCGTTGCTGCTCTACGTCTACGGCGGCCCTCACAGCCAGCTGGTGCGCAACGCCTTCCTGGGCGGCGGCAACCTGTGGCTGGCCTACATGGCCACCCGCGGCGTCCTGGTCGCCCGGCTGGATGGCCGCGGCACCGACAACCGCGGCATCGAGTTCTGCCAGAAGGTGTTCCGAAAGCTCGGCCTCCTGGAAGTCGAGGACCAGGTGGCCGCGGTGAAGGAGCTGTTGAAGCGTCCCTACGTGGACGGCAACCGCATCGGGGTGCACGGCTGGTCCTATGGCGGCTACATGACCCTGTCCCTGATGGTGCGCCATCCCGACCTGTTCCTGTGCGGCGCTGCGGGTGCCCCGGTCACGGACTGGGCCCAGTACGAGACCGGCTACACCGAGCGCTACATGGACACCCCGCGGCAGAACCCCAAGGGCTACGAGGACACCACCGTTCTCCCCCTCGCCAAGAACCTGAAGGGCCGGCTGCTGATCCTCCACGGCACCAACGACAAGACGGTGATGTGGTCCCACAGCCTGGCGTTCGTGGACCGATGCATCGACGCCGGGGTGCTCTTGGACTACATGCCCTATCCCATGCAGGAGCACGGCATCCGTGGCAAGGACCGGAAGCACCTCTACAGGCTGCTGACCCGGTTCTTCGAGGAACGGTTGAAGCGGTAGCGGCTCGAACTCGCGTTCGCGCCCGGACTCGGACTCGACCTCGCGCGCCCGCAAGCGCGGGTCAGAACGTGTACTCCGCCTGCGCGTAGGCGAAGTCGATGTCGTCGTGGGTTCCCGACTGCTCCAGGACGCTGCCGTCGAAGAAATGGCTGTAGCCGAACAGCAGCTTGAGATGGGCGTCAACGGGGTATTCCACCGTGATGTCCAACTCGCTGCCCACCGAGGTCGACCCGGTGGCACCGCCCGGCCGGACCACGCCGCCACCGGCGTTGTAGAGGGCATCGTTGTCGTCCATCAACCAGAACTGGTGCCACGTCGCCTTGGTCTTGAGCTTCTCCACCGGGGTGCACGTCGCCCCGGCGCTCAGGTCGAGGATGTTCTGCCGGCCGATGGTGTCGATGTAGCCCAGGTAGGCGTGCCCCAGGGGGAACAGCTGGTTGAAGGTCTGCACGTCGCCACCGTTCTTGTGGTCGCCACTGGCGATGTCGAGGCCCAGATGCAGCCGCGGGTTCCACGCGGTCTCTGCCAGCGAGTAGCCCAGCTCCGCTCCCAGCATGTAGGCGTTGACGTCGCCGCTACCCACCTCGCCCAACTGCCAGGCCGCCTCCATGTCGTAGTCGAAGGGGCTGTCGCCCAGGTTTCCCCACACACGGACGCCGAGGGTGACGCGATCCTCGTGGCCGCTGGTGCCATTGAAGGTGATCTCATCGTTGGAGACGCCGATCAGGTAGAGGTCGTAGCCCGTCAGCCATGGCGCTTCGCCGCCGCTATCCCCCCACTTGCCGGTGAGGTAGGCCCCGTAGAGCTGGAAGTCCAGGTCGCCGTCGTTGAAGCTGTAGCGCTGCACCGGCGCAAACCATGTGAAGAAGCCGGTGATCGTGATGTCCTTCCCCTCGATCACCGCGGAGACACCGTCCCAGGTGCGCAGGGTGTTGGACCACGCCAGGGGACTGATCAGGCGCTCCTTGCCGAACGACAGCATCTGCCGGCCGGGGCGCAAGGTGATCGACCAGTCCTCGTCATGCTTGAGCCGGATGTCCACGAAGGCCTGCTGCAGATCCGCCGTGTCGGAGTCCAGGGTCCGTCGCCCCCCGACCAGCCTGCGGTCGCCACAGTAGGCGCCCTTGAACTCCACGAAGGCGCGGAAATCCTCGCCGACATGCACGTCGGCGTGGGCACGCAGGCGGGTCAACAGGAAGCCGTCGTCGTGGGTAACGCCTGGAGGCGCTCCGAAGTTGAAGTTGTCCCAGGCCTCGTAACGGAACCTGAGGGAGCCGCCCAGGCTTGCCCACACGGAGCCGTCCTCGTCGAGGGGGATGTGCTTGTAGGGATCCCAGAAGTCACCTGTCGTGGACGTGTCCTTGCCGGCAAGCCATGACCAGTCCTCGTTCTGGCGCAGGAACTGGAGCTTGGGTCGCTCGGACTGGGCGTTGAGCCCGCCGAGAACCCCTGAAGACACCACTGCCGCCCAGACCGCCGCAGTCCACAGGTCACGCATGGCCATCCCTCCGTTGGTGCACTGGTTTGGGCCTCGGAGGATAGGGGAGGGGGGCCGGAGAAGGCAGCACGGATTACCGGAGATCGCGGATAACCGGGGAACCGGGCGTGCGGAGATCTTGGAGATACGGAGATGTTCGCAGACCGGGATGAGGGCCGGCGGTCCTGGCCGGCATGCCAGAGAGTGCGTAGGCTGTTGGCGCCCTCCTCGTCTTCCTCACCAGATCCTACTCTCCTCGTTCCTTTCTTGGTCCTCGAGACCCACTCCCATGCGCACATCCCAGCACTCGTTGGGCGCCCTGGTCATCCTGGGCGTCCTTCTAGCCACCCCGCTCGCAGCCCAGGCCACCTGGACCCAGCTCACGCCGACGACCAGCCCGTCGGGACGCAACAACCACGTGATGTGCGCCGACACCGTTCGCAAGGTCACGGTGCTGTTCGGCAGCCTCGGCAACAATGAGACCTGGGAATGGGATGGCAAGACGTGGACGCAGATGAAGCCCACCACGAGCCCCCCTGCCCTCGGTTACGCCGGGATGTCCTTTGACAGCGCCCGCAAGGTCTGCGTGCTCTTCGGCGGCCGCACGAGCTCGGCGCGCATGAACCAGACCTGGGAGTGGGACGGCAAGAACTGGACGCAGATCCAGACCACCAACGCCCCCGCGATCCGCTACGGGCACGCACAGTGCTACGACCTGGGGCGCCAGGTCACGGTCGTCTTCGGTGGCTACAACACGACCCCCTACTACGCGGACACGTGGGAGTACGACGGCAAGGACTGGAAGCAGGTCGCCACGACCGGCCCTATCGGCCGCATCTACCCCTACATGGAGTACGACCTGGGACGCCGCAAGTGCGTCATGTTCAGCGGCTATGCCGCAGGCGCCACACCGTCTGCCGACCTTCAGGACACCTGGGAGTGGGATGGCAAGAGCTGGACGGAGATCAAGCTCGCCTGTCAGCCTCTCGGCCGCTGGGGCCACGGCATGCAGTACGTCCTTGGCCGGGGGATCGTCATGTTCGGCGGCCAGAAGCAGCTGTCGCCCAACAACGGGACCAAGCAGGACACCTGGCTCTACGACGGCAGGAGCTGGTCGGAGATCAAGCCGAAGAACCCCCCGTCGGCACGTTACCTGCTCGGGCTGGCGGCGGATGTCGCCCCCACCAGGGCGCTGTTGTTCGGCGGCAGCACAGGCTCCAGCGAAACCCACCTCCTGGACCTAAACAACTTCGCACCCGCCATGTACGAGCCGTACGGCAGCGGCTGCAACGGCAGCAACGGCATCCCCACCCTGGGCGCCCTGAACTGCAACCCACCTTTCATCAACGAGACGTTCACCGCACAGCTGACCAACATTCCGAGCGGGGCGGCCGCCCAGCTCATCTTCGGGCTCAGCAACACCAAGTGGGGATCCATCAACCTGCCGATGGACTGGAGCCTGTTCGGCTTCACGGGCTGCTCCCTCAATGCCAGCCTGGACTTCTTCCTACCGATGGCGACGAACGGCACCAGCGCCACCCTGGCCGCACCGGTGCCGAACGACAGCAACCTGGTCGGGGTCGGGTTTTTCAACCAGGCCTTTGTCGTCGACAGCCAGGCGAACGGTGCCGGCGCCACCCTGAGCAACGGCGCAGCCTCCCACGTGGGCCGGCGCTAGCGGCTGGCCACCGACCCGACGGAGCTGTTGCACGTCCTGCGCTGTTGAGCTACCGTGCCCCGGCCTTGGGGTATCGGGGTGTAGCTTAGCCTGGTAAAGCGCCTGCTTTGGGAGCAGGAGATCGGAGGTTCAAATCCTCTCACCCCGACCAAGTAACACGAGTCGGCTCCGCCGGAGCGCTTTCCGCGGGCGGGGGTTTCGGGCGGGGCTCGTCACCAAGTGAGCGACGAGGGGGTCAGCTCAAGCCTGCCTGACCAGAAGGAGGTCGGCGGCTCATGCCGTCGGCCTAACTCTTTGGTACCGCCCAGCCCACGCATCGGCCCCGTGAGCCCGCCCCGGCGATCTCGGCGAGGACCAGCACGGTGGGATTCCGCTCGCCGCGCTCAAGCAGCGAGATGTAGGTGGGGTGCACGCCGGCCTCGAAGGCCGCCCCGCTCCGCGCTACTTCACCAGCTGCAGTGGCACCGCGTTGCCAGCCATGTAGATCCTGCCGCTGTTGTCGTAGACCAGGTAGGCGTGGTAGAGCGTGACTCCAAGCAGGTTCGCGGGTGACGAGGGCGGCACGGTGAAAGACGCGGTCGCCTCCCCGTTCTTGTCGAGCACCCCGCGGAGGCCATTGAAGTACGAGAGATTGGACGAGGTGATTGTGATGCCCGTGTAGGCATCGTAGTTGAGCGGTATGTTGATCCCGGCCAGGTTGATTCCCGGGCTTGTCCCCGTGATGGAGCCAAAGATCGCATAGTTCCTGCCAGCGTGCTGCTTGCCCGCGTCGAGCTGCAGCTTCTGGGCCCCACCCTGGCTGAGAGAGACCTCGTAGCGGTCCGCGTAGAACGCGACGCCCATGCTGAGACGGCTGACGAAGGCGTCTGTGCTGCCGCCCCAAGTGCCGCCCCAATTGGTGTCGTACGCGCCAGTCGTTGTTGGGAAATTGGACGAGTTGGCAGCCCCTGCCAATGTCACCACTCCGGCGACATCGACAAAGAGTGTCTGCGCCCATTCGGTTGTCCATCCCCCCAACAGGGTGGAGTACACGAGCTGAGCGGCTCCC
>QJVU01000098.1 GCA_003235605.1 Planctomycetota bacterium
CCTGGGCATCTTCTAGTTCCTTTCGGGTGTAGGGCGGCTTCTTCCAGTGTTCGCCTTCGGCGAGACTCTTGCCAACCAGTAGTCCACCCTGAGCCGTTGGGACGAAGACAAGATCTCGGGACCCACCGAGAGCGCTACTGCCACTGAGCAGGCGCAGGTGTACGGTCCCGTCGGCGCCGACCTTATGGAGATCCGCGATGCCTTCGGCAACGATTCTGACGGTTCCAGTTCCTTTGCCCTCCTCGATTTCACCCTCGAAGCCCATGTACTCAACGACATGGTCAGGCTGCCTCGGGGCAGCCCACGGCTTCTCGCCCCCCTCGGGGAGTCTGTGCAAGCCTTCACGCTTGCCTTTCATGGGAACAGCCCATGAAACAGCGCGACCTTCGTACTCGATTCGGATGTCGTAGTGGCGCCCAGCGCCAGGGACACGGGATCCGTCCTCCCGCACCCATCCAGTTGCGTGATGCTCCTGGATTACATAGCGAACCTGGCGCGGCCTATCGGTCGGCGCCAGCTTCACGAAGTCTGCTTCGGTGATTACATGTCCCGCTCGCATGCTGAGCGGGATGTAGTACCTGTTCCAGGCACGCCTGAAGTACCAGTTCGAGCCCCTGGTGGTCTTCAGCTCACCGTTGAATGCGGCTCGGACGATCCACGTCTCGAGAGCATCATGAACCATCGAGCCAAGGAACTCGTCGCGGAAGAACCTGGCGGTTCCGACGATGACCTGGCGTATGGTCCAGCCCACGATGTCCCCCTACTGGCCGAGCCTCAATGCCAGCTCCCGCTGGCACATCTCCATGACGTCCAATAGTTCCTGGTTGCTCAGCTGACCAGCGTCGAACTTCACCCTGAACGTCAGGTGGGTTATGTGTGCCACCTTCGGTGGTGCCGGAGGGACTGGCGGAGCCGGTACCATCGGCGGAGTTGGCGGAGTTGGCATCGCTGGAGCATGCGGATGGCGAGGAACTTCGGTTGGAGGTATGGGCCGGGTGACTTGCTCTTCGTAGGCCAAGGCTTCCTTCTCCACCTGGTCAGCCGCAATGTACAGCTTGTTCATGCTGGCTGACGGCACCACGCCCCTACGGAACTGAGAAGCGTTGCCTACGCCAATGCACCGAGCGATCAGCTTGTCGGCGAGATCCTCGGGCATGTTCTCGCATGCCTTCAGCATGCGCTCGACGAGGCCCTTCTTTGCTTCTCGCGTGTCTGGGTTCATCCTCGGCACAGGCTTCTCCTTTGGTGGCCGTGGCGTCTGCCGTTTCAGCTGGGCTCTCAGGTTCTTGATGCCACGAGGATCGCTCGGCGTCGTTCCGTTGAACACCAGGCCACCGGCCGGGTGTTTGAACTCCAGATGACCACTTTTGCTGCGTTTGATGACCCAGCCATGGCTCTCAGCCCAGCTGAGAATCGACTTCAGCTCGCGCTTGAGAGCCATGGCTCCTCCGGGTTGCAGGTCCTACGCGACGCGAGCGTCGGTGGCGGCCTGCTGGGCAGCCTCGGGGCTGACGGCCGCGACCGCGGCCTCGGCCAGGTAGTCGTTCGAGCGGCCCTGCTCGAAGGCCTCCGCGGCCTGGATGATCAGGGCGAAGACCACGGACCACAGGCCGATCTCGATCAGGCCCGCCAGCATGGCGATCCAGATCGGGACGCCGGCGACCCAGTGGAGAATGCCCATGATGATGGCCACGGGCCACACCTTGGACAGGATCCTGCGGATGTCACGGAGCGTCTGGCGCATCGAGTTCCTCCAGTCTGCGAAGAGCCAGCGCCAGCTGGTCATTCGCATGGTTGAGCATGGGATCGGGAGCGAGGACGAGCACTTGGAGGAGAGCCTGCTTCTCCTTCAAGTACACGCGAGCGAAGTCGGGGTCGTGCTGTACGATCGACTCCGTGTTGTCGATCAGGTCAGCGACCTTGATGGCCTGGCCGAAGTTGCTGGCCTTCTTGTAGTGTTCCAGGTCGATGGCCTTGCGGACCGCGCGGTTGCCATCTTCGGGCCTCGAGATCTCGGTGACCTCGTGTACCAACCTGCAAACAGCGTGCGGGAACAACGCGTCGAGCTGCTGGAACGTGACGTCCGTGTCCTCGACCACGTCGTGCAGCCAGCACGCCGCCAAGGCGAACGAGTTGTGGACACCGAACTTGCGGCAGATGCTCCGCACGTTCGCGGGGTGACGGATGTAGTCCTCACCCGTGTACTTGCGTTTCTGGCCACAGGCCATGTGCGCGCCGGCGGCGAACCACATAGCTGCGGCTTCCAGCGCGTCGAGGTCTTCCCTCGACGCGTACAGCTGAAGCGGTAGTCCGAATGCCATCAGTTCCTTCTCCAGTCTTCGCCGTCCGGGATCATGTCGTCTTCCGGACCATGCAGGCCCTGCTGTGCGCCCCAGGTCTTCAGTTTCGTGATCGCAGCTGAGGTCCCGGCGATGTCCATGACGTCGGTCTGGCCGTGGATCAGCACGCCGATGTTCATGTGGTGCGTCTGCGCGCTCGAGCCCTTGCGGGCCATCACGTCGATCGTCACGATCGACAGGTCCGTGCTCTCGGGGCTCGAGTCGATGCGTACGCCAACGACGTACGTCTCGATGAAGTCCGTGCGGTGAGCAATGAAGCGCTCCGCGGCGTCAAGCGCCGGCTTCAGCAGGGCCATGCACAGGTGGGGCCCAGTGTGGGGGTGTTCGTTCTCAGCGACCATGGGGGGACTCCTCAAGCGCAGGGTCAGACGGGTCCGGCAGGAGGCCGTGGACACCGTGGACGAAGTAGGCGAGGTCGTCGTGGAGAAGAGCCTGCTTCTTCTGCTCCTCCTCGAGGGCAGCAAGGCGGCTCTGGAGATTCTTCGTCTGGATCGACATGACCAGGCACGCGACAGCGAGCATGATCAGGAACAGACGGTTCGAGACTGAGATCGTCATGGCGTGTT
>QJVU01000199.1 GCA_003235605.1 Planctomycetota bacterium
AGGAGACGTCAAACAGCTGCTCTCGGTGGAGGTGAACGGTCGGACCCAGGTGCTGGCCATGTTGCCGGAGGGTCCCGCCCGCAGCTCCCAGGACCTCGTCGATTTCATCGCCTGCAAGCAGGCGTTCGTCAGGACCTTCAATGCCACGACCGCCTTCACGTCCGGGAACACCAGCGTGGCGGAACTCCAGAGGCAGCAGGAGGAGCTCCGGGAGCGGGCCCGCCGGCTGAGGCTGACGAACAAGACAGCGGACAAGGCCACAACGAACCCGGGGAAGCCGGACAAGCCGAACAGCCAGTGAGCGGGCACCAGCAGACGAGGGCCGTGGCAATGATTCCGGTTCGCGTCGAAAGCCAGCGCCTCGCGGGCAAGGCCTTGTTGCGGGAGACGGGCCAACCACTGTTCCTGCATGCCTGTCAGCAGGCAGTGGCGGCCGGCTGCTTCGAGAGGGTCCTCGTTGTCACCGACAGCGAAGAGGTGCTCCGAGCGGCAGAACAGGCCGGGGTCGCCGCTGCGCGCACCAGCGACCGGCCGCGCACCGGCTCGGAGCGCTGCGCCGAGGCCCTCACGGCCCTGGACGAGGACATTGGCTACGTCGTGGACGTGCAAGGGGACTGGCCCGAGGTCGACCCTGAAGACCTGCGGCGGATGGTCGAGACCCTGGCAGCTGGCGGAGCCAGGTGTGTGACCCTCGCAGCACCCCTCGACGACCAGGACAAGTTCCTGGACCCCGATGTGGTCAAGGTGGTGCGCGACCTCTCCGGTCGAGCGCTCTACTTCAGCCGCAGCCCGATCCCATACATGAGGGCAGCATCAGAGGGACCGCGGCTGCGGCACGTGGGCGTCTACGGTTTCGACCGCCAGACGCTGCTCTCCCTCCCCAAGCTGCCGTCCAGCGGACTCGACCACACAGAAGGGCTGGAGCAGCTTCGACTCCTGGAGAACGGTATCTCGATCACGGTCCTGGACGCCCAGGGCGACCCCTGGGGAATCGAGTCTCGGGAGGACTACGCGGCGTTCCTGGAGCGCGAGGCCGTCCGGACCGGCAGGAGCTCCTCAACATGACGAGGTTCGTCTTTGTTACTGGCGGCGTGGTGTCCTCTCTCGGCAAGGGCCTGACCTCGGCAGCGATCGGCTGGATCCTCGAGCGAATGGGGCTCACCGTCTCCTTGCAGAAGCTGGACCCTTACATCAACGTCGATCCTGGGACGATGTCGCCGTTCCAGCACGGTGAGGTCTATGTCACCGACGACGGTACCGAAACCGACCTCGACCTTGGCCACTACGAGCGTTTTACCCACGCCGAGCTTACCAAGGACTCCAACTACACGACCGGGAAGATCTATCGCTCCGTCATCCAGAAAGAACGCCGTGGCGACTACCTCGGCAAGACGGTCCAGGTGATCCCACACATCACCGACGAGATCAAGGAGGCCATCCGCAGCGGCGCCGCCAGCAACCCTGACGTAGCCATCACCGAGATCGGCGGCACTGTGGGTGACATCGAGAGCCTGCCGTTCTTGGAGGCTATCCGCCAATTCAGCCTCGATGTGGGCTATGAGAACTGCTTGTTCATCCACCTGACGCTGCTGCCGTATCTGCGCGCCAGCGGCGAGATGAAGACCAAGCCGACGCAGCAGTCCGTGGGCAAGTTGCGCGAGATCGGCATCCAGCCCCAGATCCTCATCTGCCGCACCGAGAAGCCGATGACCGAGGAGATGGCAGGCAAGATTTCGCTGTTCTGCAACGTGAAGAAGAGCGCCGTCATCGAGGAGCGTGACGTGGACTTCTCGATCTACGAGGTGCCGATCACCCTGATGCGACGCGGGCTGCACAAGGAGATCCTCGAGCGGCTCAAGCTGCAGCCGAAGCAGGAGCCGGTGCTGGATGACTGGAACGCCATGCTGGAGCGCATCAAGCATCCAGAGCGGGCCGTGGAGATCGCAGTGGCGGGGAAGTACATCGAACTGCACGATGCCTACAAGTCGATCTACGAATCACTTGCCCATGCCGGCGCCCATCACTCTTGCAGGATCGAGCTTCGCAAGGTCTCAGCGGAGAGAGTGGCCGAAGAGGGCGCTGCCAAGCTCCTGGCCGGTGTCGACGCGGTGCTCGTGCCCGGCGGCTTCGGCGAGCGCGGCTTCGAGGGCAAGATCCAGACGATCCAGTACGTCCGCGAGAACAGGATCCCGTTCCTCGGCATCTGCTATGGCCTGCAGGCAGCCGCCGTGGAGTGCGCCCGGAACCTCTGCGGGATCACTGACGCCACCACGACGGAGTACAACCCCGACGCGGCGGAGCCGGTGATCAGCCTCATGCAGGAGCAGAAGCAGGTGAAGAACCTGGGCGGCACGATGCGTCTGGGGGCATTCGAGTGCACTCTCCGGCCGGGAACCAAGAGCCGCGCTGCCTACGGGGTAGACACGATCTCGGAGCGGCATCGGCATCGCTACGAGCTCAACAGCGACTACCGCAGCCGGCTGGAGGAGGCCGGGTTGATGATCGCCGGGATCAACGAGCGCCTGGGGTTGGCGGAGATCGTGGAGTACCCTCACCACCCGTGGTTCGTCGGCGTCCAGTTCCATCCGGAGTTCCAGACCAAGCCGATGCGCCCGCACCCGCTGTTCCGGGACTTCGTGGGCGCGGCGATGCGGGTCCAGTCCAGCTGACCCTCTACCTCACCACCCTCTTGGGGGTCTCCGGCTTCTTGGGGGTCTCCGACTGCTTGGGGGTCTCCGACTGCTTGGGGGTCTCCGACTGCTTGGGGGCCAACTTGCCCGATCTCAGGTCCGCGAGCATGGTTCGTACGGCCTTGCCGGTGAGCGCCAGGGTCTCCATGCGTCCGACGCGGGCGATGTTGATCCCCACCACCTTGCCATCCAGATTCACCAGCGGGCCCCCGCACTGGTTGGGCTTCAGGACG
>QJVU01000261.1 GCA_003235605.1 Planctomycetota bacterium
GGGCCCCAAGGCGAGGGCGGTCTCGAGGTCCTGGTTCCACTCGAGCAGGCTCTGCCCGGGTATGCCGAACATCAGGTCGAGGCTGATGTTCGAGAAGCCTGCCTCCCGGAACGTGAGGAACGCGGTCTTGGTCTGGCTGGCGCTGTGGGCGCGGTCGAGGAATCGGAGGTTGTGGGGCAGGAAGGTCTGTGCTCCGAGGCTGATCCGGTTGACGCCGGCCTCGCGAGCGAGGCGCGCCTTCAGGGCGGTGACGCTCTCCGGGTTCGCCTCCATGGTCACCTCCTGGCAATCTCCCAGATCGAGGTGTGCATCCAGGATCTCGAAGAGGCGGGCAAGGCGGACCTCGTCCAGGTAGGTGGGGGTGCCACCGCCAATGAAGATCGAGGGCGGCTCCCGGTGCGGCCGCAGCATGACGAGCTCCCGCTCGAGACCCTCCAGGAAGTGGTCCATGGCTTCTCGGCCCTGGTCGGGGACGGTGTAGGAGTTGAAGTCGCAGTACCCACACTTGACCACGCAGAACGGCACATGGACATAGACCGAGGGCCTTGGGGCTACTTGCACGGAAGAACGTCCGTTCGAATCCCGAGTGCTCAGGGGTGGGGGTAGTTCGGCAGATGGTGGGTGAAGATGGAGTCACCATAGCCCAACAGGATCGCCGGGGTCCACCGCAGGTGGGAGGTGAACGTGTACTTGCCGTGGGCAGTACCCATGAGCGCAACACCGGCGGCGGAGCCCACCGACAACAGTGACCCCCCGACGCCAGCTGTCAGGGTCACCAGCAGCCAGTGGAACAGCGCCGTTTCCGTGCCGGCGATGTCCGGGCTCATCGATTCCGGGTCCATCTTGAGCACCGCGAACATCACCGGGACGTTGTCCAGAACCGCCGAGATCAGGCCAACCGAGATGTTCCCGATGTAGGGCCCGCCATGACCGTACATGTACTCGGAACACAACTTCAGGTAGCCAAGCTCGCCGAGGCCGCCGACGCACATGATCACGCCGAAGAAGAACAACAGTGTGTCCCACTCCACGTCGGCAACGTTTTGCAGCACGTCCACGGGCTTTGCCATGCGCATCCTCACCTCTCGCAGGCGCCGGACGAAGCCATACACGAAGAAGTAGCCCAGTCCCGTGGTCATGCCCAGGAACGGCGGCAAACCCCACTTGGCGTGGAAGGTCACGGCGGTGGCGATTGTGGCCAGGAACAGCGTGATCACCACGTACCAGCCCGCCTTCAGCTCGACATCCTCCTTCAGCGGAGGAGGTTTGTCCTTGGAGATGAACAGGCACATCGCAAAGGCCGGGACCAGCCAGTTCACCAGAGAGGGAACGATGAGCTTGATGAACTCGAAGGTGTGGACCTTGTTCGCCTGCCACACCATCAGCGTCGTGATGTCCCCGAAGGGCGAAGGGGCTCCGCCGGCGTTGGCGGCCACGACGACGTTGATGCAGGACAGCGAGACGAAGCGGGCATTGGTCCCTCCCACCGTGACCACCACGGCTCCCATGAGCAGGGCCGTCGTGAGGTTGTCCGCCACCGGCGAGATGAAGAAGGCCAGCGTGCCCGTGGCCCAGAACACCGTGCGGAGGCCGTAGCCGGCGGACACCAGCCAGGCGTTGATCTTCAGGAAGACGTTCCGCTCGGCAATCGCACTGATGTAGGTCATCGCCACCATCAGGAACAGGAACAGCTCCGCAAAGTCCGCGAGGTGGTGTTTGACGAGGTTGGAAAGGAGCGCGGCGGGCGCCGCGGAGCTGTCCGGCAGATTGTGTTGCTCAGCGACCCGGCTGATCACCTCCATGGGCGCGCCATGAAACGCGATCGCCACCAGGATCCAGATCAAGCCGGCCCCGAGGACCACCGGCTTGCTCTTGCGCAGCTTGATGATGTCCTCGAGGACGACAAGCAGGTAGGCCACCAAGAACAGCGCCAGTGCAGCGAGGCCGTAGCCAGTGTCGGTGAAGTACGATTCCGCGATCAGGGCAAGAAGGGGTCGGGTCGGGTGGTGGCACCCAGGGTGCCCCCAAGCCCTTTCGGGGCAATCAAAAACGGCCAAAAGCCGCACCGATTCCGCGGCTTGCTAACTCGCCGTTTCCCCCGCCTCGTCACCGTGCTCGATGTAGTCGCAGAGCGCCTGGTGCACCTGCTTCTCCACCTGCGGTGAAACTACTCCGAGCAGGCTGGCGACCTGGCCCTTGGTGAGAATCGTCTCCAGATCACCCTCCTCCCCTTCGGGAAACAGGATGGGCTCCTCGTGGGCGCCGTATGCCAGGGGCGGCAGGCCCTCATCAGGGGTGGTGCGGCGGGCCTGCTCCAGGAGGTCCGACAGGCTCACTCCGCGCATCACCAAGAGCTCCCAGGGACGCTCTTCCAGGCGACGCGCGAACAGCTCGTGCAGTGCCATGATGTGGTGGCACGGTCTCAAGGGCTCGGAGCAGGTGCAGGCATAGGTCACACGCCGGGCCTCGGGAAAGATCGGTTCGCCGGCCATGCGTGCCACCAGGCGGTCGAAGGAGCGAGGCACCTGGCCCTGACCGAGTGCCTCCAGCATGCTGGAGGAGCGGCGCAGCACGCGGGCTACCTGCGGCCAGATCTTGGCCGGTAGCACCGGCGCGTGGATGTGCACCTCGTGGATCGAGCCCATGATCCCCTCCAGCTCCGCGTGAACCGAGCCTGGCCGGACCCGGACCGCGTTGCTGCGGATGTTGGGCAAGGTGTCGTGGGCGAGGCTCAGCAGCTCCGGGTCGACGCCGCGGTTGACCTCGCGTCGCCAGCGCTCTCCCAGGGAAGCCGGCCGACGCTCGTCGGCGCTGCCGCTCATGCGAGGGCCTCCTGGCGGTCGAGCGTCAAGAGCCTGCGCAGCTCATCGTTGGTGAGCTCGGTTATCCATGCCTCGCCGGCGGCGAGCAGCGAGTCCGCCACCTCCCGCTTGCGTTCCAGCATCTCCTGAATGCGCTCTTCCAGCGTGCCGGTACACACGAACTTGTGGACGAAGACGTTGCGTTCCTGGCCGATGCGGAAGGCACGGTCCGTTGCCTGGTCCTCGACCGCGGGGTTCCACCAGCGGTCGTAGTGGAACACACGGTTGGCGGCGGTGAGGTTGAGGCCGGTGCCGCCGGCCTTGAGGGAGAGGACGAAGATCTTCGGGCTGTCGTCGGTGGCTTCCTGAAAGCGCTGCACCATTTCCTCGCGGTCTTTTTGCGGCACGCCACCATGCAGGAAGAGGACTTCCTCGCCGAGCAACTCCTTGAGGTGGGTGCGCAGCAGCGAGCCCATCTCCTTGAACTGGGTGAACACCAGGCAGCGGTCGCCTTCCGCCAGCGCTTCTTCGAGCATCTCCGAGAGCAGGTCCAGCTTCGCCGAGCGGTTCGGGAGCGCCGAGCCATCGCCGAAGTAGTGCGCGGGATGGTTGCAGACCTGCTTCAGGCGCAGCAGCGTCGTGAGGATGGCGCCGCGTCGCTGCATTCCCTCGGTTGACAGCTCGACCTCCTCGAGCCCCTGGTTGACGACCGATTCGTACAGGGTCGCCTGCTCCCGGGTGAGGCCAGTGGCCACGACCTGCTCGGTCTTCTCCGGCAAGTCCGTGATGATCTCTGGATCGGTCTTCAGCCGTCGGAGGACGAAAGGCCGCACGAGCCGCGCCAGCACCGACGCCTTGGTGCGGCTCTGCTGGCGAAGGATCGGATGCTCCAGGGTCTTGAGGAAGTTGCTCTTGTTGCCCAGCAGGCCTTCGTTGAGGAAGTCCATGATCGACCACAGGTCGAGGGGCCGGTTCTCGAGAGGCGTGCCCGTGAGCACGAGACGAAAGCCGCCGCGGAGGGAGCGCGCTGCCTTCGATTGGCGGGTGTTCGGGTTCTTGATGTTCTGGGCCTCGTCCAGAATGATGCCGCCGTAGTCGCAGCTCTGGAAGAGCTCCTCATCGCGTTGCAGCAGGCTGTAACTGGTGAGGATGACATCGTGCGCCGCAGCCATCTTCTGGAAGTCGTCGGGCGCGCGCGAGCGGGCCTTGCCATGGTGCAGTACCACGTCCAGCTCGGGCGCAAACCGGTGGAACTCACGCCGCCAGTTGCCCAACACGCTGACCGGGCACACGACCAGCACGGGCAGCTTCTTTTCCAGCTGCCGCCGCCAGTCCAGGATCACGGTGATGGCCTGGATCGTCTTGCCCAGGCCCATGTCGTCGGCCAGGCAGGCTCCGAAGCCTTGGTCGATGAGGTAGTGGATCCAGGCGTGCCCGCGGCTCTGGTACGGCCGCATGGTGCCGGTGAACTCCGGTGGCGCCGGCCTGGGCTGCACGCTGCGGGCCTCCTCCAGCTTCTGGATCAGCTGGTCCAGCCGTGGGCTGGATGCCACCGTCTCGAGGGCCAGGCCGTGCAGGTGGGTGGCGCCGCCCAACTTGAGACGCAGCGCCTCGAAGAAGCTCACCCTGGTGCCCGATTCCTTGATCCGCTTGCTGAAGGCGGCCAGGGCCTCTCGGTCCTTGGGTGTGAGCAGCACCGGCCCGGACGACAACTGCACCAGCGGTGAGTTGGAACTGGCCATTCGGTGCAGGTCTTCCTCGCTGAGCTCGTGGTCGCCCAGAGCCAGGGACCAGTTGAAGACAAACCACGGCCGCGGCCCGGCGGGACCGTCGGGGTCCTCCGTGATCGAGACCCGGGCGCTGAGGCGCTGCATGTCCTCGTGACCCGGGAGCGTGACCACGAACCCCTCGGCTTCGAGCAGCGGGAGGTGATCGAGGACGGTGTCCAGCTCCTGGCGGTTCAAGGAGGCCTTGCCGTCCAGCATGTTCATGGCGCGGTTGAACACCGGGATGCGGCGGGCAACGGCGTTCAGCATGGCCTCCAGCTCTTCAGTCGCTTCGATAGTGGCGGCTTCCGGGAACAGGTGGTCGGCCAAACGGGTCTTGAGGGTCTCCAGGCTGAACGAGAGCGGTAGCCCCACCACCGGCCGGAACAGCAACTGGATGCCCCAAGGAACTCCTTCCTCCAGCTCGTTCTCCGGCACGAGGATCTCGAGCACGGGGCTTGGCCGGCGGCGTAGGAACAGCTGGGGGGGCCTGGTCGCGGCTCGGTGGCGGGGCACGTGCGCCTTCCCGTGGGCGGGGTGGTCGGCACTGGCGCATGCGTCCAGGGCCTGGCTGATGAAGCCGAACGCCAGCTTGCGCGACGTCGTGACGTGCAGGGGCTCCTCACCGGCCAGGAAGCGCGCCGTGAGCAGGGACTCCGGCACCAGCTCAGCCAGGGCCAGCAAGCAACGTGTGGAGCGCGTTCCCAACCGCGGCAAGAAGGCCAGGACGTTGGGGTCCTCGGCCCGGGCAAAGTCCCCGTGAGCCAGCATCCCTTGCACGAGGCGGCTGGCAGGGATCAGGAACTTGAGGCTGGGATCCTGGGGACCGGGGTCCATTTCGGCGAGCACGGGCACGGCCACGTCCAGGGGCAGGGACAGCCCCGGGATCTGCCAGAGGGCTGGCGCCACCCTGAGACCACCGGTCTTGCCCTCCCTGTGCCGCGCCACGGTGATCGGCTGCAGCGTCGATTCCTCGCTGGGCAGAAGGATCTGGAAGTCCTGGGCGGCGAGCCTGGCATGGCAGCTGCTCGGCAACCCCACCCGCGAGGCCTCGGGCCCGGCCGAGGAGAAGAAGACCACCCTGGCCTCTCTCGACGTTCGCGCGGATAGGTACGCGGCTTGTTGGGTCTCGGGCACGGCGTCACTTGCCGCGGAGCGCCTCGAGGTGGTCGAAGAACTCCTTCTCGACCGTGCCGGTCTTCTGATAGACCGCGGGCGCTATTGGTGCTGCGCGGTCGTTTCGCGTCTCGAGCTGGTCGCGGGCGAACCCGTCGGCGAAGCTGAAAAGGAACAGCAGCGACAGCAGCACGAAGCTGCCCAGGAAGAAGATGTTGTTGATTGGCGTGTCCCAACGCAGGTGCATGAACACCGCCATCACCAGGGAGGCCTTGATCACCGCCACCAGCATTGCCATCACCATGTTGCCGCTGCCGAAATCGAACCGGGAGATCGCAACGGTGATGATCGTGAGGATCAAGAGCGCCACCAGGACGTTGAGGAAGACCCGGGATGCGACGACGTGGACGTGGTGTTCCCCGTGCTCGCCGGAGCCTTCGCCGTGTTGGGGAGATGTCGAGGTGTTTATCGCAGTCACGGTACGAGGTAGAGCAGCGGGAACAGGAAAATCCAGACGAGGTCGACGAGATGCCAGTAGATGCCCACCAAATCCACCGGCATGTAGTACTTGGCGTGGAAGTCGCCCCGCCGGCCGCGGAGATAGATCCAGGTGATCAAGCCCATGCCGACCAGAACGTGCAGGCCGTGGATGCCGGTCATGGTGAAGTAGAAGGAGAAGAACAGGTTCATGTGGGGGAAGTTGAGCAGGTGCGCATAGTGGGCACCCTCGCCGGTGATGGGCTGGAAGAACACGCCCGGCCCGACGCCCTGCTGGAACTTCGCCGAGTACTCAAAGTACTTGACCACCATGAAGACACCGGCGAAGAGCAACGTCGCCAACAGGAAGTTGAGCATCGCCTTCTTGCGGCTGAGCATCGACGACCGCACTGCCATGGCCATCGTCCAGGAGCTCAGGATCAAGACCACCGTGTTGAGGGAGCCGAGCTGCCAGACCAGCGCCTTGCCACCCTCTGCGAAGGTCTCCGTGTACTTGCCGTGGTAGTAGAAGTAGCCCGCGAACAGCCCGCCGAACAGCATGATCTCGGTGGCCAGGAACAGCCAGAAGCACAACTTGCTGGCCTGAAACTCCTGTTCCGCAGTCTCGAACTGGTGGGCTACGGTGTGGTCCTTGAAGCCGGGCGGGGCCGGTATGACTTGGGCGGCGTGGCTCATGCGGTGACCTCCGCCTGATTGTCCTCGTGGGTCTCGAACAAGATGGTGTAATCGTAGGGGTCGCGGCGCACGGTGGGCGTCTTGTCGAAGTTATAGGTGGTTGGCACGCGGGCGGTCTGCCAGTCCAGGGTGACCCCGCCCCACGGGTTCTTGGGCGCCCGTTTCCCGTTGAACAACGACAGCACGAGGTATCCCACCATGATGGCCACCCCGACGCCGAGCACCCCAGCGCCGATGGTGGACATCTGGTGGAACGGGGTCCACATGTCCAGGTAGGTGGCGTAGCGTCGCGGCATGCCCTGGCTCCCCATGACGAACTGCGGGATGAACGTGAGGTTGAAGCCGATGAAGATCAGGATGGCGGCGATGGCAGACCACTTGCCCGAGTACATCACGCCGAACATCTTCGGCCACCAGTGATGGACTCCGGCGAAGAACGCCATCGCGGTGGAACCCATCATCACGTAGTGGAAGTGCGCCACGACGTAGTAGGTGTCATGCAGGTGGATGTCCAGGTTCAAGGTCGCCAGGACGATTCCGGTGAGGCCGCCGATGGCGAAGATGACCAGGAACGAGAGGGCATAGAACATCGGCGCGGTCATCGCCACCGAGCCCTTGTAGATCGTTGCCACCCAGTTGAACTCCTTGATCGCCGACGGTATCGCCACGAAGAACGTCAGGAAGGAGAACAGGAACATCGCCAGCTCCGACTGTCCGCTGGTGAACATGTGGTGGCCCCACACCAGGAAGCTGATGATGGCAATGGCGAGGGACGAGTAGGCGATCATCCGGTAGCCAAAGATCGGCTTGTGGGAGTGCACCGACACCACCTCGCTGATGATGCCCATCGCCGGCAGGATCATGATGTAGACCGCAGGATGGCTGTAGAACCAGAAGAAGTGCTGGAACAGCACGGGGTCACCGCCAAAAGCCGGGTCGAAGATCCCGACGTGGTAGAGCTTCTCGAACGCCAGAAGCAGGACGGTGATGCCGAGCACCGGGGTGGCCATGACCTGCAGCAGCGACGTGGAGTAGATGGCCCAGATGAACAGCGGCATCCGGAACCAACCCTGACCCGGTGCCCGCATCTTGTGCACGGTGGTGATGAAGTTGAGGCCGGTGAAGATCGAGCTGAAACCGGCCATGAACACGGCCAACCCCATCAACACGACAGCCTTGTTGGTGTAGATGCTGTACGGCGTGTAGAAGGTCCAGCCGGTATCGATGCCCCCGAAGATGATGGCGCAGATGGCCAGGATGGCACCGCTGCACCAGAGGTAGAAGCTGGCCAGGTTGAGGCGTGGCAGCGCCACGTCCGGCGCCCCCAGCATCAACGGCAGGGCGAAGTTCCCCAGCGCGGCGGGTATCGCCGGGATGATGAACAGAAACACCATGAAGATGCCGTGCAGCGTGAACACCTGGTTGTAGGTGTCCCACTCGCTCTGGTACTTCCAGATGAGACCATCGGGCTGCCAGAGCTGCAGACGGATGACGAGGGCGAAGAGGCCTCCGACCAAGAACGCCAGGGACACCCCGACCAGGTACATCAGCCCGATGCGCTTGTGGTCCAGCGTGCCAGCCCAGGACATGAACCCCCGCGTGACGTTCAGGTAGTTGACCTCTTTGTCCTGCGGGCTCTGGACCTCGGCACCTGTGCTCTCGATGGTGGTCATGGAACACCTACTTGGGCTGCTCGCCCGCGTGCTTGCTGATCGACTTCATGTAGGCGATCAGGTATTTCCGGATGTGATCCTCGGAGAGCTCTGCCTCGCCGAAAGGGGTCATGAGCTCGTTCTCATAACCCTTTACGATCCTCTTCTGCGGCTCGCGGATCGACTCGAGGATGTAGTCGTCGTCGACCTTGACCTGCTCCTCCTTTCCTCCGACCAGGACGGTCTCGGTCTTGCCGTAGAGATCCTTGAACGAGGGACCGCGGATACGGGTGCCGTCCACACTGTGGCAGCTCTGGCACTTCTCGTAGAAGTACTGGCCCGCCTCGACAGGATCGTCCGGCAGCTTGCGCCAGGGGCGCTTGTCGAATTCCTCCTGGCTGATCACGTGGAACATCCCGATCATGCCGGAATGGCCACCGCCACAGTACTCGGCGCAGAAGAACGGGTAGGATCCCTCCTTGGTAGCCCGGAACCAGACCGTCTGATAGCGCCCTGGCAACACGTCGCGCTTGGCACGCATCGCCGGCAGGTACAGGCTGTGGAGCACGTCCTCGCTGTGGGTGTACAAGAGGACGTTCCGGTTTACTGGCACATAGAACGTGTTGGTGAGGTTGTCCAGGCCTGAGTCGCCGGGGTAGTTCCTGACGGACCAGCTCCACTGCTTGCCCACCACCTGGTAGGTGAGCGCATCCTCGGGGGCCTTGGACATGTCGAAGGCTCCCTTGAAGCCCCAGGCGAAGATGATCATCACCAGGATCAAGGGCACGACGGTCCAGGTTACCTCGAGGGCAGTGTGGTGCGTGGCCATGGACGCCGGCGGTTGGCCCTCGTAGCGGCGCCGGTACTTGATCACCGAATAGGCGAGAATGGCGGTGATGAGGACGAAGAAGAACACGCACATGTAGTACGTGAAGTAGTAGAGCGGGTCGTGGACGTCGCAGAAGG
>QJVU01000265.1 GCA_003235605.1 Planctomycetota bacterium
TTGTCATGGCCTGGGCCACCTCCCGCACGGTCTTGCCGGTGGCGGCTGCCTCCTTGGCGATCTTCGCGGCGGTCTCGTAGCCGACGGCAGCGTTCAGTGCGGTGGCCAGGATCGGGTTGCGCCGCACCTGCGCGTCGGCGGCATCGGTGACTTCGATCCCGACCAGGCACCGCTCCCGCAGCGTCATGCAGGCATTCGACAGTAGCTGTGCGGACTCGATGGCGTTCCTGGCCATCACCGGCAACATCGTGTTGAGCTCGAATTGCCCCTGCGAGTTGCCGAAGCCCACCACGATGTCGTTGCCCATCACCTGGGCGCAGACCATGAGCACCGACTCGCAGATCACCGGGTTGACCTTGGCGGGCATGATCGAGCTACCCGGTTGCACTGCGGGAATCTCGAGCTCGCCCAGCCCGCAGAGGGGTCCCGAAGACATCCATCGGACATCGTTGGCAATCTTGTACAGGGCGGTGGCGAATCCTCGCAGGGCGCTGCTCGTGTTGACCACCGCGTCCAGGCTGGACTGGGCCTGGAAGTGGTTCCCGGTCTCCCGCAGATCGATGCCGTGCTGCTCGGAGATTCGGCGGCATACCCGTCGGGCGAACTCCGGATGCGCGTTCACGCCGGTGCCCACAGCCGTCCCGCCCAGGGGGACTTCGAGGAGATCCTCGAGGGCGGCCACGATCCTGCTCCGACCCCGTTCCACCTGGCCGGCGTAGCCCCGGAACTCCTGGCCGTACCGAATGGGCATGGCATCCATGAGGTGAGTGCGGCCGGTCTTGACCTTGCCGAAGGTCCGGTCGGCGATGTCGTGCATGCACTCGGCCAGCCGCTCCAGCTCCGGCAGCAGCCGGTTCTTGACCGCAAGGGCCAGACCCAGCTGCACCGCTGTCGGGAACACGTCGTTACTGGACTGACCACGGTTGACATGGTCGTTGGGGTGTACGGCCTTGCTCCCCGCTTCCCTGCCCAGCAACTCGCTGGCCCGGTTGGCGATCACCTCGTTGGCGTTCATGTTGGAGGAGGTGCCGCTGCCGGTCTGGAACACGTCCACGACGAAGTCCCGGTCCAGCTTGCCTGCAGCTACCTCCGCAGCGGCCTGAGCAATGGCTTGGGCGATCTTCTCGGGAAGCTCGCCCAACTCGGCGTTGACCTCCGCTGCGGCGCCCTTGAGCATCCCCAGGGCCTTTACCACCAGCTGTGGGATCCCGGTCCCGCTGATTGGGAAGTTGTCGCGGGCGCGGGCGGTCTGCGCACCGTAGTAGGCATCCTGGGGTACCCTGACCTCGCCCATCGTGTCTCTTTCTAACCGGAACGACTCGCTCATCGGCTTCTCCTCACGAAAACGAACCCGAGCATTTGAAACACCACAGCCGCGGACCTCAAACCCGAGGTTTTGTCAAACGGGGTTTTGCCTTCTACTTGGGTCGACCCGCCTGAGGCGGGGGTGGCGGAATCGGTATACGCAGCAGACTTAAAATCTGCTGACCCGCAAGGGTCATGTGGGTTCGAGTCCCACCCCCCGCACCATGTTCGCTTCTGGTGCACCGGTCGCGCCGGTCTGCTATCCTGCCTACAGCCCCAGCAACACAAACCCTGCTGGACACCTGATCATGGCTGTTACGCCCTCGACAATGCTGCCGCTCGGGACAGTTGCCCCGTCCTTCTCCCTCTTCGAGCCTCTCACGGGGAAGGTCCTCTCCCTGGACGAGCTGGCGTCCCCGAAGGGGACCCTGGTCATCTTTCTCTGCAACCACTGTCCGTATGTGAAGCACATCCACGAGGGCTTGGTCCAGCTCGGGCGCGACTACATCAAGCAGGACATCGGCATCGTCGCCATCAACAGCAACGACGTCCGAGAGTATCCCGACGACGGCCCCGCGGAGATGTCCAAGTTGGCACGGACGCTCGACTTCCCGTTCCTGTTCGACGAGGACCAGTCCGTCGCCATGGCCTACCACGCCGCCTGCACCCCCGACTTCTTCCTGTTCGACGGCGCCCGGAAGCTAGTCTATCGCGGGCAGTTCGACGACAGCCGTCCGGACAACCACATCCCGGTCACCGGTGACAGCCTCCGGACCGCCCTGGATGCCCTACTCACCGGCAAGCCTCCGGTCACCATCCAGAAGCCCAGCATCGGCTGCAACATCAAGTGGAAGCGGGACGCTTCCTAGAGCCAGGGCGGTAACCGCAGCCGGCCCCGTACCACAGTGCCGTGCGTGCGCGGTGGTGTGTGAACGTGCGTGCGCGTTGTGCCGGCGAGCCAGGGCTCCCCCCCCCTCGGTCGCGCCGAACGCAAACCACCGTGTCTCAACGAGAAACAGTGAATCCCCGAGGGCAGTGCCGGAGCAACCAAGGGCTTTCCTCAAGGTGCAGCGGCGAACGGTCGAGGCCCGCAGGTGAGAGATGGTGACGAGCAGTCCGCTCGGCCCTCGTGATCTCGACAATTCGAACTCCGCAACCAGGAAAGACCGCGAGGACCGCGCCAGCCTCTCCCATCCGAACCGGAGCATGAGGAGGAGGAGACATGCAGATCGGTCATCTGGCGGCTGCGACCTTGGCAGGCTGCAGCCTGGCAATAGCACAGAGCAAGGACGGTTGGAGCTGTCCCGAATCCCCAGGAATCGTGACGTCCGGGGACTTTGACGACGACGGCTGCGACGACGTGCTGTTGCTCGGGATTCGCGGAGGCAACCGCACATACTACGGGCAGAAGGCAAGCCCCTACTTCAAGCGGGGTCCGAAGTGGCCCTTTGTGGGCTTCATGTTCCTGGGTGACACGCCGGTCTTCGTGGGCAAGCATCTCTACCTGCCGTTCCGCGACGATTGGACCGGCAGTGGCAAGATCGTGGTCTTCAGTCACCGCAGCGGCCTCTGGGTCCAAGACCGCGTCGTCACCCTGCCGACGTCGAGCCAGT
>QJVU01000585.1 GCA_003235605.1 Planctomycetota bacterium
GCCGTACTGCCCGGTGATGGGGCCGAGGCTTGCGAAGTTCACGCCGAAAGTATTGTAGTCCTCGTCGGTCAGGTTCCTCGCCCACAGGCTCGCCCGCAAAGTGCCACCGCCCATCTCGATGTTCTAGATGCCCAGCCGCGCATTCACCACGGGGCGCTGGTCCAGCTTGATCTGGGGGAACACATAGGGTTCACCCGCGTAGGTACCGGTCCACAGGGCCGCGGCGTAGCTCTGGGACTGGTAGAACACCTCCACGTGGGCCAGGAACTCCGCCCACTCCGTGCGCGCAAAGATCCAGTCGGCGATGGCCGAGGCCTGGTTGTCCGGGGAGGCCCGCTTCGCCAGGTTGTTGGTGTTGATGCTGGTGGTCAACCCTTCGAGGGTGGCGTACTCGTCGAAGTCCCCGTCGATATGGGAGTAGGCCAGGGACAGCATCAGGTCGTCCGTGGGCAGCCACTGCACCTCCACCTCGCCGCCCCAGCGCTCAGACTTCCCGGCATTGCCGATGAAGGAGGTGGTCTGGAAGTCCACCACCTCGATCTGGCTGACCTGCTGGTCCCTGTACTCATACCAGAACAGCGCGGCGTTGACCCGCAGTTCGGCGGGGATCAGGTCCGACTTGACGCCGATCTCGTACTGGTCGATGGTCTCGGGCTTGTAGCTGTCGCCGAAGACCTCGCCGTTGAAGCCGCCGCTGCGGTAGCCGCGGGACCAGCTCAGGTAGGTGTTGGTGTCCTCGCTGACATCATAGGCGACGGAGAGGGTGCCGGTGTCCTTGTCGAAGTCCTCGCTCTGCTTGACGCCGTACTTGCCATCCACCGGCGCCAGCGCCCCGGTGTAGTCGGGGTTGGTGCGGTAGGTGCCGGGGTACGGGCCGGGCACGAACTGCCTCCCCGCGCTCTCGTACAGGTACTTCACGTCCTTGCTCTCACTCGTGTAACGGTACCCGAGGGTGAACGCCAGCTTGTCGTCCAGAATATCCGGCCGGTAGGTCATCTGGGTGTAGACCGCCCAGGCTTCCGTGCCGTTGTCGTAGTTGATCGCATCGATGCCTCCGATGGGCTGGGCCGCACGGCGGTAGCTGCGGTTCTCGCCGTCATCCGAGAAGTAGTACAGACCCAGCGCATAATCGAGCCGGTCCGCCGTGCCGACCATCTGCAGTTCCTGGGAGAACTGGTCGTACTTGAGATCGGCGTCCTGGATGAAGTAGCCGCCGCCGAACTGGTCGATGTCGGCCCACATGCCGGCCGTGCTCTGCTGGATGCTGTTGTACAGCGGGGTCAGCACCGGAATCAGTGACGGGTTGGCCGCCATCTGCCCGAACAGCGCCAGTTCCTCCCCGTACATCGCCGTCAGGATACCCAGGGTGTTGTCGTTGACCGCGCCGGCACCACCCGGTACCACAGAATTGTCCATGCCGTCGAGGTCGCCGACGTTGCGGTTCTTGACTTCCCGGTAGCCGGTGATGGACTTGAACTCCACCGTGCCCAGGGCACCCAGGTCGTCGTAGCCCAGGGCCATGGTCAGGTTGTGGCCGTCGTTCTTGCTCTTGGAATAGACATCGGCGTCGCTGCTGGCCTTGCTCTGGCGCTTGCCGTCGTTGGGGTTGGACAGGGTATCGAGCGTGTCCTGGCTGGACCCGATGTAGCGCTGGGCGGTGGTATCCGGGCTCAGGCCGAACTGCGGCGCGAACCGGTTCATGGTCAGCAGGTTGGGCCCGATCAGCCCCAGGTTGTACTGGGCCAGGGTCTGGGTACGGCTGGTCTGCGCCCCGGTTTCCGGGTTGATGGCCAGCGGGGTGATCCCCTCCAGGAATTGCGGTGTGCCCTTCTCGTTGAGCTCCGAATGGTCGTAGGCGTAGTTGGCGACGAAATGTTCGTTCAGCTCCCAGCGCAGGGCGAGGCGGTACCCCTCCCGGTCCAGGTCCTCGAAATCGTCGTAGGCGGGGTTGGTGTTGTTGTACAACTCGTCCCGCTGCCGGGTGTGATAGCCGAGCGAAGCGGCAATCTCGCCCATCCCCTCACCCGCGGTGCCCAGGGCGTCCGTGTTGATGGTCGTCTTCGCGCCCCACAGGCCCTCGGAGCCCGCGCTGCCGGTGACCTTGCCGCTGAATTCCCCGGTGGGCTCCTGGGTGATGAAATTGATCGCACCGCCCGTGGAGTTGCGGCCATACAGGGTGCCCTGGGGGCCGCGCAGCACCTCGATACGCCGGATCTCTGCCGCGTCCAGCGCAGACGCGAGCTGCTTACCGATATAGACGCCGTCGACGTAGGTGGCGTTGGCCGGGTCGACCGACAGGTTGCTGGGGCTGCCGCTGCTGATCCCGCGCAGGCTGAAGCTGACATTGCCCTTGCCGCCGGGGGCCTCGAAGCCTCCCATATTGGGCATGGCGTTGATCAGGTCGCCGAGGTTGGTTACACCGCGGCGCTCCAGGTCGGTCTCGCTCAGGGCGGAGATCGCGATGGGCACATCCTGCACGCTCTCCTCCCGCTTCTGGGCGGTCACCACCACCTCCTCGAGCATCAGGTTCGAGACGTTCGCTTTTTCCCTGGGCTCTACCTGAGCCCAGGCCGTGGAAGCACCGGCGGTTCCCGCCACGGCCAGCGCCAGGGCGAGTGCGGATCTGCGGTAGGGTATGTGGTTCATCTCTTTGGTTCTCCCTGTTATCGATTGCCGGGGGGTGGGATCTACAACGGCTGACATTCTGTTGCCACAACCCGCGCTTCGACAGGGCGATTGCCACCAGATTTGTTGACATTTCCAACCACCGGGATGACGTGGATCGAGATGTCAACAAATCTGGCGCAGGGAGTCCTGTCGCGCCGGGCTGGCGGACCTAAACTCTCGGATCCACAGTGCACAGGAATTGGAGCAACACCATGCGTTTCACCCTGATGACCGGGCTCGGCGGTATCGAG
>QJVU01000174.1 GCA_003235605.1 Planctomycetota bacterium
CACCTCCGTGGCACCATGTGCGGCGGCTTCGGATCCCGCCAGTGGGTCATAGCCGAACAGGGGGTGGAACGGCACGAAGGCACCGATCACCGACATGATCGACAGCAGGATGAGAGGGATCCGCACGGCGAATCCTGAGCGCCTGGTCACCTCGGTCTTTTCCTCGCCGAAGAACACGGCAAAGATCGCCCGGAACAGGTACAGCGACGTCACGAACGCTCCGAGGAGGCCGGCGAACCAGAGCCAGCCGCTGCCCCGGTCGGAGAACCAGGCTTCGGAGAGGATCAGGTCCTTGCTGAAGAACGGTCCCACCCCGGCAAAGAAGAACGTCCAGAACAGGTAGGGCTTCCGCCGGCGCATACCGCCCATCCTGAAGATGTCCTGCTCGTGGTGCATCGCCAGGATCGCGGTGCCGGCGCCGAGAAACAGGCAGGCCTTGAAGCAGGCGTGGGTCATGAGGTGGTGGATCGCCGGCACCGGCGCGGACACCCCCAGCCCCAGGAACATGTAGCCGAGCTGGCTGATCGTCGAGTAGGCCAGGATCCGTTTCAGGTCCCGCTGGTGCAGGGCGCTGATTCCCGCCGTCAGCAGCGTCACGGCGCCGATCACCGCCACCACCATCAGCACTGACGGGGCCAGGTCGAACAGCACATGGGTCCGGGCAATCAGGTACACACCGGCCGTCACCATGGTGGCGGCATGGATCAAGGCGGAGACCGGCGAAGGTCCGGCCATGGCGTCCGGGAGCCAGGTCTGCAAGGGTAGTTGGGCTGACTTGCCCAGAGCCCCGCCCAGCAGCAGTAGCGTGGCCGCCACGGCCATGGCGGAACCTTCCGGCCACTGGGCCCTCGCGCGGTCCTGGAGTGCCTGGATGTCCAAAGTGCCGAGCTGCGTCACCAGCAGGAACAGGCCGATGGCCATCGCGGTGTCACCCACGCGGGTCACGATGAAGGCCTTCTGCGCGGCGAGACCGTTGCTGGGCTCCTTGTACCAGAAACCGATCAGGAGGTAGCTGCAGAGGCCGACGCCTTCCCATCCCAGGTAGAGCAGCAGCAGGTTGTCCGCCAGTACCAGCACCAGCATCGAGGCGACGAACAGGTTCATGTAGGCGAAGAAACGGCTGTAGCCGTCGTCTTCGATCATGTACTCGGCGGAGTAGAGGTGGATGAGGAAGCCCACGATGGTGATCACCATCACCATTGCCAGGGAGAGCCCGTCCAGGTAGAGGGCGATCCGCGGCTTGAAGTCGCCAATCTCCATCCAGGTCCATATCTGCTGGAGGTAGGCGTCGCCCTCGGGAGGTGCGGTCAGGAACTGGGCGGCTATGCCGAGGGCCAGTGCCGCGCACAGCCCTATGGAGCCGACACCCATGAGCGCAACCAGGACCCGCGGCAGGGATCGTCCCCACAAGGCCAGCGTCAGGAAGCTGGCCATGGGCAATGCGACGAGAAGCCACAACAGATCGAGCACGGTCAACCTCTCATGGTGCTGGCAACGTCCGCGTCGAGTGTCTTGACCTGCGCGTAGAGCTGCAGGACCAGGGCCAGGCCGACGGCCACCTCCGCCGCCGCCATGGCCAGGATGAACAGGAACATGACCTGGCCGTCGACCTGCTCCCAGCGGGAGCCCGCCACCACGAAAGCCAGACCGGCAGCGTTCAGCTGGATCTCCACTGCCATCAGCATGAACACCACGTTGCGGCGGACCAGGAGACCGATCAGGCCGATGGCAAACAGCACCCCCGCAACCGCCAGGCCAGACTCCATGGGGATGCTCGTGCCGATCATGCGGCCTGCCTCCTGTCCTGGCGGCCGATGTGGAAGGCGCCGACCAGTCCGCCCAGAAGCAGGATCCCTGCCAACTCGGTGCCGACCAGGTAGGGACCGAACAGCGCAATGCCCACCTGCTTCGGCTCCACCGTCGTGGTTGCCGCTGCGTGAGCTGGCTGGCCAGTGAGCACGTAGACCAGCTCTCCCAGGAGGATCACGGCCAGCAGCGAGGGGCCGATCCAGGCCCTGGCGCTGAGCCACCGGCTCTCCTGCTGCACCGCCACCTGGCCCAGGTTCAAGAGCATGACCACGAACACGAACAGCACCATGATCGCGCCCGCGTAGATGATGACCTCCAGGGCGGCGACGAATGGAGCACCGAGGGCCAGGAAGATCACCGCTACCGACAGCAACGATATGATCAGGTAGAGGACAGCGTGGATGGCGTTCAGCCGCGTAACCACCATCAAAGTGGAGACGATGGCAACCACGGCCGCGATCCAGAACACGCCGGTCATGGCAGCAGGCCCTTCACGTCCACCGGCGGGGCTTCGTTGTTGGCCTCGCCCTTGTCCTTGCCGCCGATGGCCAGCCCGGCAAAGCGGTAGAAGTTGTACTCGGGGTATTTCCCGGGTCCGTCGATGAGCAGGTCCTCCTTCTCGTAGACCATGTTCTTGCGCTCGTACTCCCCCATCTCGAAGTCCGGCGTCAGCTGGATCGCGTAGGTGGGGCAGGCCTCCTCGCAGAAGCCGCAGTAGATGCAGCGCGAGAAGTTGATCCGGAAGAACTCCGGGTAGCGCCGCCCGTGCTCATCCTCGGTGGCCTGCAAGGCAATGCAGTCCACCGGACAGGCCACGGCGCAGAGATAGCAGCCCACGCAACGCTCGCCGCCGTCCGGGTCCCGGGCCAGGATGATGCGGCCGCGCCAGCGCGGCGCCAGCTCGCGCTTCTGGTCGGGGTACTGCACCGTCACCCGCCGGTCGAAGGTATGCCGCAACACCCGCCACAGGCTCCTGAGCACGCTGATCATGAAGCACCTCCCATGGCGAGCTTGACGGCGCCGGTCACCACGACGTTGAGTAGCGACAGCGGCAGCAGGACCTTCCACCCCATCGCCATCAACTGGTCATAGCGTGGCCGTGGCAGCG
>QJVU01000722.1 GCA_003235605.1 Planctomycetota bacterium
ACCTTTTAATTCTTGATAATTTCCGAGAAATATCTCGTGTTGTTGATTTGCACTGAAATCTGACCCGGGATTTGCATTGAAAATTGACCCACCCGGATGGGCTGGATTATGGCCTACGAAGTTTTGTTTCTGCCAGATCTCCTCCCTCGTTGATTGCTTGTCGAGTGCTTGAAGCGGTAACTGTCGTTGCCGGTTTCGATGATGTGGCAATGATGGGTGAGCCGGTCCAGCAGGGCCGTAGTCATCTTTGGGTCACCGAACACGGTGGACCACTCCGAGAAGCTCAGGTTGGTGGTGATGATGACACTGGTCTTTTCGTACAGTTTGCCGATCAGGTGGAACAACAAGGCCCCACCGGCCTGGCTGAAGGGCAGATAACCCAGCTCATCGAGGATCACCAGATCGGTGTGCATCAGTCGGTGGGCCAGACGCCCCGGGGTTCCCGCCTGTTTCTCCTGTTCCAGCGTGTTGACCAGTTCGATCGTGGAGAAGAACCGCACGCGGTAGCGATGATGCTGGATAGCCTGGACGGCCATGGCGGTGGCCAGGTGGGTTTTGCCGGTACCCGGGCCGCCGACGAAGACAATGTTCTGGGCATCCTCGAGGAACTCGCAGCGGTGCAGTGAGCGCACCAGCGCTTCATCGGCGGCGCTCTGGGTAAAATCGAAGCCGGCCAGATTGCGGTAGGCCGGGAACCGGGCCGCCTTCATCTGGTAATGGATGGAGCGCACATCGCGTTCGGCCACTGCCGCCTTGAGCAGGGTCTGCAGGACAGGCACCGCCTGCTGATAGGCGGGAGCGGACTGGGCGGCCAGATCGGCAACCGTATCCGCCATGCCGAACAGCTTGAGCGACTTGAGGGTGGTGATCATGGCTTCTGCGTTCATCCCTTGCCCTCCCTGAGTCGGTCATAGCGAGAGGCGTCGGCGATCGGCTCAGTCACCAGCCTCAGCAACGGTGGCGCAGGCAACGGCTGGGGCCGAGGCGCCTCGCCGAGACGGCTCAGGCAGTTGAGCACATGCTGCTTGGAGGGCTGCTCCACCGCCAGGGCGGCCGTGACGGCTTGCTCCACGAGTTGCTCATCGTGCAGCAGCACCAGCGCCAGTACGTCCACCATCTCGCGATCTCCGCCGGAGCGTTTTAGCAGTATGCTCTGCAGCTGCCTGAAGCTCTCTGGCAACTCGTTGAAGGGGGCACCGTTACGCAGGGCTCCGGGCTTGCGTTGCACCACAGACAGATAGTGTCGCCAGTCATAGACTGTCTTGCCGCTGACGCTGTGATCTCGGGTAAAGACCCGTGAATGCACCGCCACCACGTTGGCCTCAGCCACGATGACCAGCCGCTCGGCATACACTCGCAGGCTGACCGCCCGGTTGGCAAAGCTGGCCGGGACACTGTAGCGGTTCTGCTCGAAGGTGATCAGGCAGGTGGAGCTGACCCGCTTGGTGTACTCCACGAACCCATCGAAGGCCGCCGGCAGCGGCATCAGGTGTGATCGCTCCTCCTGCCAGTAATCGAAGATGGTGCGTCGCCTGTCCTCCGGGTGGGGCAGCTCCTGCCACAGCGCCAGGCAATGCTGCTGCAGCCAGGCATTGAGTGCTTCCAGCGACGGGAACGCCGGCGCATTCTGCCAGAGGCGGTGGCGGGCATCCCGTACGCCTTTTTCCACTTGCCCCTTCTCCCAGCCAGCCGCTGGGTTGCAGAACTCAGCCTCGAACAGGTAGTGACTGACCATTGCCTGGAACCGCTGGTTGATCAGGCGCCGCTTGCCGCGGCCCACCTTGTCCACGGCCGTCTTCATGTTGTCGTAGATGCCCCGTTCCGGCACGCCGCCCAGGACAGAGAAGGCGTGGTAGTGGGCATCGAACAGCATCTCGTGGCTCTGCAGCAGGTCGGCCCGCAGGAGGAAAGCCCGGCTGTGGCTGAGCTTGAAGTGGGCGATCTGCAACTTGGTGTGGATGCCGTTGATCACGGCATAGTCCTCGCTCCAGTCAAACTGGAAGGCTTCGCCGGCGGCAAACTGCAGGGGAACGAAGGTGTTCTTGCTGGCGGTGCGCGTGGCTTCCTGCTGCAGAGCCACGAGATGCTGTTCGATGCAAGTTGCCGGGTCTAGTGGGTCAGTTTTGCGTGCAAATCAACACCGGATCGTCTGGAGAAAGGGATCAATAAGGTCCGCTCGATTCTAGGCGGGGTGAATTACGAGCACGTCGGCACGCCTGCCGATTTCACCAAGCACAAGGGAAGCATCGTGGATAACCACGCCATCGGGACGTACCTCGAGGCGCTTTGAAGGGGCTAGACCGCAGGCGTCGGGTCTAACCGCCCGAACATTGGCAGTGCGTGCGCCTTGAGGAAGTGTTCGACGCCATCTCTCCGTAAGGTCTTAACGACGTCTGCTTCCGTTCAGAAACAGCGTTAGTCGTTGTCGCTCACCAAGATGGCCATGGAGCGGCCCTTCACCTCGATCTGCCCACCAGCATCCGGGCAGGCGGTCTGCCAGTCGGTGGGACCACAGAAATCCTGGTCGTCGCCATACCAAGAGCGGGCCAGCACCTTCCAGTCCCCGTTAGACCACTGGGCCAGGTTGGTCACCTTGAATGGCCGCCAGTCCTCGTTGTAGATCACCATCAGGTCCGGCTCGCCTGCCTTTCCCCACCAGATCACGGCGAGCTGACTCGGTGACCCCACCCCGGGGTCTTCCCAGCTGTAGGTGTAGCGGCCGTCGTTGCCGGGGCCGTCGGGCACATCAGGCACGTACTGAGGGAAGTCGGGGCGCCGGAAGTGGGGCCATGCCTTGCGCAGCGCGATGAGATCCCGGGTCCAGTGGAACAGCTCGGGACCGTAAGTGGGAGCACCGGAGGAACCGCTATTGTCCCCGTCCTTGAGCCGCCAGTCGATCCAGTTCACGTGGTTG
>QJVU01000094.1 GCA_003235605.1 Planctomycetota bacterium
TGTACCGAAGTCCGGCAGCGGTGTTTTTTGGGTTTGCCCGCAACGAATCCCGGGGTGCTGTCGCTCCAAGGGGTGGGGAAGGAGACGAGAGAGACACGGGAGACGAGAGAGACGAGAGAGACCCAGGAGCCGGGAGGCTCCCGGGGGCAAACGACACGGGGCAGGTAGCCCGAGCGCTGCGTCGAGAGAGCAAGGTACGATGTGGCGCTCGGGTTTCCTATCTGACGGGGAATCCCTGAAACGCCGGGGCCGCGCCGGGCACCACTCCCGAGGGGGTCAAACTCACCAACACGACCAAGAGCGTCGTGCGCTAGCTGGGCGGGAGGCGCTCCAACTAGCCGAGCACCACGATCCAGGGTGTCTCGACCGCTTCCTCTACGACCTTGCGTGCGAGGTTGAACCAGGCCTTGGTCCGGTCCAGGACCACGCTGTCCGCCGTGGCCACGACTGCGTCGGCCTCGATCAGCAAGCGGTCGGGGTTGGCCGACAGCTGCACGTGCCAGGGCCACCTCTCCCTGTCCGCAGCCTCGAGCATGGTCTGCCGTAGCCGGCCGCTGTTGGCCACGGGACGGTCCAGGATCCAGGTGACGGTCTCCACCTCGAGCTGTGCCAGAAGCGAACCGACCAGGCGGATGGACGGCAGCGTCTCCAGAACCTCGCGGTACGTCCCATGCATGCTGGCCATGTCCCGAAAGCAGCCATCCCGTCCCACCAGGATCACCCCGCCCGAAAGAGCCGCCTCGACCGTAGTGATCACGTTGAAGCCGTCGACGAGCAAGGGTCTTCCGCTCAGGGCTGCCGGGGACAGCTCGTGCTCTGCCCGAACCGCATGCTGCTGGTCCGCGCAGGCGCAGCGCCAGACCGCCAGCCGCTGGCGTTTGTCCAGACCGTAGCGATCCCCCACCAGCTTGAGGGTGGCCCGGTCTGCGTATCCGCGGGTGAGCAGCAAGCAAAGGTCGTCGGTCGCCGCACGCAGCGAGGGAAGGGCCCTGGCACCAAACAGCCTGGGATCCTCGGGATGCGGTCCGCGGTGCTTGCGCAGGTCGGGCATCAGAGCCTCAAATGGATCATGATCAAGGAGACAACGGAATGTCAGCGACCCTCAGGAGCCACTTGCTGACGATCGCGCCCACCATACGCGGGCGTATCGTGCCCTACAAAGCTCCGCCATCCACGACCTGGCGGACGAGCATCTGCGACCCGGTCATGGGGACGTTGACGATCTCAGGCAGGCTGACGAGAGTCCCCGACAGTCGGAAGTTGGTGGTCATCGTGCATGGCCTGGCCGGCGGTCCGGACAGCTTCTACTGCCTGCGAGCCGCCGAAGTCGCCCAAGAGCGCGGCTACTCCTCCCTGCGTCTGGCGCTGCGCGGGGCGGACCTTCAGGGGGAGGACGTCCATCATGCTGCCCTGGTCGACGACTTGCTGGGCGTTCTCCGGGCACGGGACATCCTCGAGGACCATGACGAGGTTCACGTGCTGGCCTACTCCCTTGGAGGACACATGGCGCTGCATGCTGCCATCAGCGAGCTACCGGCTTCGGTGAAGAAGATCGCGGCCATTTGTCCGCCGCTCGACCTGCAGCCCTGCCAGCAGCACATCGACAACTCGCCCCTCTACCGGGCGAACCTGGTGTGGGGGCTGCGGGCGACCTACCGCGCACTCGCAAGGCGCGGTCGAATCCATGCCGTTGACCTGCGCCAGGTCCGGTCGATCTGGAGCTGGGACGAACTGGTTATCTGCAAGCGCTTCGGCTTCGATGGACCTACCGACTACTACGAGCGGATGAGCATTCGCTCGCGCTACCACCAGACGAAGGTGCCGCTCTTGATCGTGGGCTCGCAGCATGATCCGCTGGTGCCCTTCGATACGGTCCGAGAACACCTTGTGGAGTCCGAGAAAGTGACCATCCGTTTCCTCAGCAACGAGGGGCATGTCTCCTTCTCCAGGCAGGCCGACCTCGGTTTCCAGCCCGGCGCGGCGCTGGAACGGCAGGTGTTCGCCTGGTTCTGCAGCTAGCCGCTACTCCTTCCGAAGCAGCGGCAGCACCTTGTCAATTGGGATTGCCTCCACGGTGCCTCTCTTGCTGGATACGGTCGTGGCCCGGAACAGGGAGTTGAGGATCGCTTCTTCCGTGGCGTCCGCTGATGCCCGGAACAGCAAGCTCATGCACTCGTTCTTCAGGACTGCGGCGCCGGTCTTGTCTCCGCCCGGCAGGATACGTAGCTCTCTTGCCGTCGAGAAGGCGACCACGTAGTCGCCGCTGCCGTTGGAGAAGGATGCCCCGGTGCGGGCCATGCCCGCCAGTGCGCGACTGGCAAGGCGGCCGAGGTTCCTGGGGCCGACGGGCGCATCGGTGGCCACCACGATCATGCAGGATCCGTCTTCTGCCCCCTTCCTCTCGGGTTCTCTCCCCAGTCGGCCGTGCACCGTCGTGCCGCTTACCGTCCGCGACCCGCCGAAGTTGCTCTGCACCAGGACCCCCACGGTGTAATCCCCAGCCCTCCGCGAGGCCGTGCCGATGCCCCCTTTCCAGCCGAAGCAGATCGTGCCGTAGCCGGCGCCAACAGAGCCCTCCTCCACGGGCCCGGACTTGGCGGCGGCAATCGCCTGTTCGACGTGCTGCACCTCCACGTGGCGACCTCGGATGTCGTTCAGCCCGCCATCATTGGTTTCTCCGACGACGACGTTGATAGAGCGCACGTCCTCGTTGCCGGGAACCGCCAGCATGTGGGCAACCAGAGCATCCATGACCTTGCCGACGCTGAGGGTGTTGGTCAGCGCTATCGGGCTCTCGATGTTGCCCAGCTCCTGTACCTGGGTGGACCCCACGAGCTTGCCGAAACCGTTGCCGACATGGATGGCGGCAGGAACCTTTTCCCTGAAGAGGTTGCCGCCGTGGGGAAGGATCACCGTGACGCCGGTACGAACGTCGTCGTTCCTGTGGATGGTTGCATGTCCGACCCGTACACCGGCGACGTCCGTGATTGCGTTCTCAGCACCTGGCGGCAAGGTCCCGATCCGAACCCCGAGTCCAGCTGCGCGAGGGCGGGGTGGCTCTCGGTCCTGTTCCTGAGGTGAGAAGATCACGCACGCAACCAGGCAGAGTCCAGCCAGCGACATGATGGGCCGGGTCATCCCTCCTCTTGGAGCTGGAAGTTGTCCCGTATCGCGCGCCAGACCATGCCTGGTCGGTGTCGGCTGCCAACCCCGTGTCGCCACCTTGGGTAGAGCATCAGCTCGAAGTTGTCCTTGCCGGCTTGCTGCAGTGCATAAACCAGCTGGATGCTGTTCTGCAGGTGGACGTTGTCGTCCATCGTGCCATGCATGATCACCAGGTGTCCGCTCAGGTTCTTGGCCGCCTTGATCACCGACGTCTCGTCATAGCCTTTCCTGTTCTTTTGCGGCGTGCTCATGTAGCGCTCGGTGTAGATCGTGTCGTAGAGACGCCAGTCGTGGACGCCTGCGCCGGCGATCCCAAGGCTGAACTTCCTGCTGTGCGTGAGGGCATAGGCCGCCATGAAGCCGCCGTAGCTCCAGCCATCTATGGCCACGCGCTTCGGGTCACCGGCGAATCGTTTGCAGACATCGTCGACGGCGTCCTCGAGGTCTCGCAGCTCGGTCACCCCCAGGCGCTTGTAGCACTGGCCGGTGTGCGTCATGCCGCGGCCGCTGGCGCTCCGCACGTTCACCTGCAGGATCAGCACACCCCGCTGCGCCAGGAACTGGTGCCATGTGCTGATGTCGAACCGGTTGCGCACCGAGGGGGCGTTGGGGCCTGAGTAGGTGGGCAGGTAGATCGGGTACCTCCGTCCGCCCTTTGGGTCATGGCCGGACGGTGTGATCACCGTGGCGTCGAGGGGATACCCGTCTCGGGCCCTGACAGTGAGCCTCTGCCTGGGAGACGAGACGTAGGTCTCCACGTCACGGGGTTCGGACCGGATCAGGACCACGGACTTGCTGCCGTCCCCCTTGCAGAGTCGGATTTCCGGAGGTGACTCAACTGACGAGAATGTGTCCAGGAACCAGGTACCTGCCTTGTTGAGGGAAGACGAATGCCAGCCGTCCCCTTGGGTCAGGCGAGTCACGCTTTTTCCCTGCCAGTCGACGCGGTAGAGGTTGCTGTTGATGGCGCCGTCCTTGGTGCCAGTGAACCAGATCCAGTCCTTGTCGACCCTGTGGATGCTCTGCACCTGCCAGTTGCCGGTCGTTAGCTGACGGCGCAGCCTCCCATCGGCTTCGTAGTGGTAGATGTGCTGGTAGCCGGTTCGATCGCTCAACCAGAGGAACGAGCCATCGGCCTGCCAGCGCGGAAACGGCAGCCTGTTCACCCAGGTATCGGACTCTTCGCGCAGGATCTTCCGGATCTGCCCGGTCTTGGGATCGCCGGTGTTCAGTTCCAGCCAGGTCTGGATGCGGTCCTGCACCGCGAACAACACGCTCTTGCTGTCGGGTGTCCAGCCGACCCGCACCACGAGAATGTCTTCGGGATAGCTGCTCAGATCGATGTTGATGATCCCCTTCTCCTTCGGCCAGCAGACCTTCAGCTGAACCTTCGGGTTGGGATCGCCGGCCTTGGGATAGCTCGTGGTCTCGGCGAGCACCGCCCGCTCCTTGTCCAGAGATCCTTCCGGCACGTGGTCGATCACGGTGAACGGTTTCACCTCGGCTTCATCGAGGCGGAGGAAGGCGATCTTCTCGGAGTCCCCGGACCACCAGTGGCCTTGGTAGTTACCGCGACCGAACACCTCCTCCTGGTACACCCAGTCGAGCACACCGTAGAGAAGCTTGTCGCTGCCGTCCGTGGTGACCTGCCACCGTTCCCCTGAATCGTTGTTTACGACGACCAGGTTGTTGCCGAGCGTACGGGAGGTCCAGGCCTTGTCCGGACTCTGGAGCTTGATCTCGCGGTGCGCGGTCGCGGGCTTGGGGCCCCTGGAGCGCCGGGCGGACGCGCCACGCGCTCGCGCCGCGCGAGCCGGAGCGGCTTCCTCTTCGCCAGTGTCCGGGTCCACCAGCAACATCTGACCGTCCTTGCGGAGGGTGTAGCGCACACCATCGGAAGCCCATCGTACCGGCGGCAGTCGTGAGTACCAGACTACCTTGTCCTTGGCCTGACTGAGACCCTGCTTCAGGGTCAGGAGTGTCTTGGGACTCCGGGCCGGTTCGTCCTGTCCGGTCGTGTGTCCGGCGAGCAGCAAAGGGACAAGCGTGGAGACGATGACCGGGAGGAACAGGGCCTTCATGGCACCAGCTATACGGTCGTGACTCTCTTCCGGCCAGGGCCAGTGACCAGGGTTGCCCATCTCCGTAAACTCCGGGGCCATGAACCCCGTCCACAAGATCATTCTCGCCTCGCTCATGCCGTGTGTCCTGTGCGTGGGATGCAGCAGCGAGGCCAAGACCAAGACGACGCCCACTGCAGGAGCAACCGGCGGCCTCTCCGAGGCGGAGTTCAAGAAGCTGCACGAGCTGCGCGGCGACAAGTCTCCGGCACCGAAAGGGGAGATGATCGGCCTGCCAGGTGGCAGCAAGGCCTACCTGAGCTTGCCATCGGGAGCCAAGCCGCCTCTCGCCGGTATCGTGGTCATCCATGAGTGGTGGGGACTCAACGAGCACATCAAGCACTGGACGGACCGCCTTGCCGATGAGGGATATGCTGCCCTTGCCGTCGACCTCTACGGCGGCAAGGTGGCGGACAATCCGGGCGACGCCTCCACGTACATGCGCGGTGTGGATCCGGCTGCGTCTCTGGACATCTGCAAGCAAGCTGAGCTGTTCCTGCGCGACGACGCGCGCATCCAATCTCGCAAGACCGCCAGCATCGGCTGGTGCTTCGGCGGCGGTCAGTCCCTGCAGATGGCCCTGAACATTCCCGACCTGAGCGCGGCCGTGATCTACTACGGACGCCTTGTCGTCGATCCCAAGAAGCTGGGTGCAATCCAGGCCTCCGTGTTGGGAATCTTCGGCAACCAGGACCGCAGCATCAGTCCGGAGGCCGTGAACCGGTTCGAAAAGGGGTTGAGGGAGGCTGGCAAGACCGTCGAGATCCTGCGCTATGAAGCCAACCACGCCTTTGCGAACCCCTCGAGTGCGCGCTATGACCAGAAGGCGGCAACCGAGGCGTGGAAACACGTGCGCGAGTTCCTGGCTGCCAACCTCCGCTAGTCAGCCTGGTCAGCTACCCACGATGAAGGCACGCAGCGCCTCCTTGCCGCCGTCGATCCATGGATCGCCGTGTGCCAGCAACAGGTGGTCGAAATCGTGCGATTCCAGCAGGCGACGGTAGGCCTCTCTCAAGCCGGCCTTGGTGCCCTCCGGGTCGTCACCCATGAGCTCGTTGGGGACAAAAGCGAGGGGTCCGTCGCCCTCGCGGACCACGCCGTCGGCCAAGGCCACGGCTCGCACCCGCGGAACGAACAAGGCGGTCTCGTCGGCGCACAGAGCACCGATCTCGACTGCGTGGACACTCCCCGGCAGGTCCGCCCCGAACCGGAATGCTGCGACCTTCTCACCGTGGGAGAACTCGTGGAGGCCGCTCTCCACACACCACACCGTGCATCCGAACCGCTCCGCGAACCTCCCGCTGTCGCGGTAGTGGTGGCGGTTGGTCAGGAAGACGTGCTGGGGGGCCTCTGACCACCACTCGAGCCCTTCGGCCGGCACGAATGGATCGATCAAGATGTGCTCTTCGGCTAGGTAGTACGAGCTGACCTGGATCTTGATGCGAGGGTGAAGGGTGACCCAGTGGAAAACTGCGGGAAGGACTTCTTGCATGGTGACCTCAGTATCTCTTGGGAGCGTCCTCGGTATAAGTGGTCGCTGGTGATGGTGCGCGACAACCGAGGAAACGCGGCCCGGATCGGCCGGGAGCTGCTGGCCTGGTGGCTCTTCTACAACGACCTCTACGCCGGGGGCCTTCTTCAGGAGCCGGTGATCAAGATCACGTCGGCCACCAGCCGTCTTGGAGAATGGCGTCGAGACCTGCGGACCCTGGCCCTGTCGAGAGCGCACATCGAAATGGACCCGTGGCTGGACGTCATGGACACCCTCCGTCACGAGATGGCGCATCAGTACGCGGACGAAGTGCTCAACGCGACCGACGAACTGCCGCACGGTCCGGCCTTCCGCCAGGCCTGCAAGCTTCTTCGGGCTGACTCAGGCGCCGGCTGCGATCCGCGACCTCGGGAGCATGCGCCCGGCGAGGATCGGGTCCTCCGAGTCGTGTCCAAGCTGCTGGCGCTTGCAGGGAGCCCGAACGAGCACGAGGCCAGGCTGGCCCTGGCCAAGGCTCGCGCGCTGCTCCTGAAGCACAATGTCCACGCGGCAGAGGTCGGTGGGGACCGCAGCTTCGGCGTGCGCAGGCTTGGCCAGGTTCGCACGCGTCATCACCACTACGAGACGCTGATCGGCACGCTGCTGCGGGAGTTCTTCTTCGTGCAGGCGATCTGGGTGCACACCTATGATGTCCACAGCAACAAGGCGGGCAGCGTGCTGGAGATCCATGGCACAGGGACCAACCTGGAGATGGCGGAGTACGTCCACGCCTATCTCTGCAACACCCTGGACCTGCTGTGGGAGGAGTACCGGAAGACCGGCAGGGGGCCTCGCGGCGGTGTTCCGCGCGGTCCGCACGAGCGCCTGCGCTACTTTGCAGGGGTCGTGGATGGGTTCCGTGAAGCGCTCCGGCAGCAGGCGGCCGCCGTGGAACAGAAGCAGGCCCTGATCTGGAAGGGCGACCGCCAGCTGGAAGAACGGGTCGCATTCCTCCACCCGAGGCTGCGGAGTCGCCGCACCGGCGGGACCTCTGTCACTCAGGCTTTCCGGGACGGCAGGCGTGAGGGTCGCAACCTCAGGCTGAGGAGGCCGATTGGCAGATCGCGAGATGCCGCCGCGGGCAAGTTCCTGACAGCCGGGGATCGGGACTGACGCGGGCATGGTGGGTCGGCCCATGCCCTGGTTGGTGTTGCTGTCGGCAGCGGTGGTCTATCTGTCCCTGGGGCAAGGTGCGCTCTACGGCGACGGCCCGGGGATCCTCCTGGAGCTGCGCGATGGTCGGGCCTTCGAGAACGTGGTTCACTACCTTCACGGCCCCATTGTCCTCGGCATCTGGCTGCTGACGGGGCCACTCGGCACCACGCTCTACCAGGCAGCTCTCAGCGCCAGTGCCCTCGGCACGGCGCTCGGCGTGATGTTCGTGTACCTCGCCTCACACAGATTGCTCGGGGACCGGCGCTCCGCAGCTTGGAGCGCGGCGCTGGTGGCCACGTGTCCGGGGATCCTCTTCTATGCAACGGTCGTGGAGTTGCACGGCGTCTTCTTCACCTTCTTTGGCCTGGTTGCGCTGGCCCTCGCCAACATGGCGTTGCGACCGAGCATTGGACGCGCGGTCATGCTTGGCCTCTCGACAGCGCTTGCCTCCCTTGCCCACGCCACGGGTCACCTGCTCCCGGCTGTCGTCATAATGCTGTATCCGGTGCTGCCTTGCGTGCCACGGGCAAGAATCACTCCCCGTTCCTGGCTTGTCGTGGCGGGCGTGGTGTTGCTCGTACACGTGACGGTTGCCGTGTTGACCCTGGGCTCGTTGCGGTTGTTGGGCTGGGGGGGCGCATCCGTGGGCTTTGCTGCCGATCACATGATGCAGAACACGAGGATGTTCTGGCCTCGGCTGTTGGGCATTCCCGCCACATTCCTGCACGAGTGGCTGTTACCGTTCTTGCCGATCTCCCTTACCTGCCTCGTGGTCATGATGATTGCCGACGCGGGCGCGCGACGGATGTTGGCGGTCCTGTACGTGCTCGTGATGCTCTACGTCCTGCCCACCGCCATACTGGTGGAGGGCAGCGAGTTCGGCGCGTACTTCCTGCCACTTGCGTGGCCCGCTGCACTGCTCACAGCGCGCGTGTTCTCGCCGCGGTGGCTGGCGCTGCTCGTTTTTCTCGGCCTCTGCATTGGGGTCCCTCGCCTTTGGGCCAGGGAGACGATCGATCAGACACGCCAGGCCGCTGCCTCGCTCACCAAGCTGCAGCCAGAGCAGAAGCTGTTCTTCCTTCCGGTGACCAGGGAAGATCTGGAGCTCTGCTTCGTGGGACTGCCTCGCGCCGATTTCTACTATCTGCCGAAGCTGGTGAAGTACGATGAGAAAACGGTTCGCGCCAGCCTGCCTATTCTGGATGGGTTGATCGGGCGCGCCAGGGCGGATGGCCAGATCGTCCTGCTGACCGAAGCTGGCCGCGAATCGCTGGTATCAGCTGAAGCGGCCGCGATCAGCTCCGGTCCCGCGGCCCTGGCTGCACACTTCGCGAAGAGCTACAAGACGGTCCCGGTCACGGTGCCGGGCTTCCGGGGGTGGAAGCTGGTTCCCCTGGAATGAAGGCCTCTCTCTCCACGCCTACTTGACCATCACGCCGGGGCCGATCTTCCGCTTGTCGATCAGCTCCCGCAGCTGTT
>QJVU01000736.1 GCA_003235605.1 Planctomycetota bacterium
CCGGGTAGATCAGGTGCTGGCACAGCTCCCGCGCTGGTTGGCGAAGCCGGTAGTACTCGCCGCGGAAGGGAATCACCCGGATCCGCGGGCGGTGGCCCGCCAGCATGGCCAGACGGTCGGCGTGGAGGCCCGCGCAGTTGATGCCCAGGCGCGCGGTGAAGTCTCCGGCGGTGGTCTCGGCCACGACCTCGCGAGCTCCGTCCCGCAGTCCCACGACCCGGGCCCTCAGGATCACCGTGCCTCCGGCCGCCTCCACCAGGCGGTGAAGCGTGCTCACCACTGCCCGGAAGTCCACGACACCTGTGTCAGGCACATGGATGGCGCCGACGCCGCGGGCGTGGGGCTCCAGGTCGAGGAGCCGGTCGGGTCCGATACGCTCGCAACGCACCCCGTTGGCCCTGCCACGCGCCAGCAGCGCATCCAGCCGCGGCACCTCGTCCTTGGTCACGGCAACGATCACCTTGCCGCAGGTATGGTGGCGGACACCGTGCTCCCGGCAGAACGCCTCCATCGCCTGCCGGCCGGCGGTGCAGGTTCTGGCCTTGAGGGAACCGGGGCGGTAGTAGATCCCCGAGTGCAGCACGCCGGAGTTGCGACCCGACTGGTGCCGGCCGGGGGCCGCTTCCTTCTCGAGGACAGTGACCCTGATGCCCGGGTGGCGGCGCTGCAGCTGCCACGCGGTGGCGAGACCCAGGATGCCTCCCCCCACGACAAGTACGTCAGAGGCGTTCGTCACTGGAAGGTCTCGACAGGGCACACCTGCAGCACGTGACCGCCGCCGTCAGAACCGTCGCTGCTGCTGGCCCTCGTCGAGAAGCTCCTGGACGCGTTGTTCGAGGTCGTCCCCCAGGTTGCTGTAGCGCACCTTGCCCTTGCGATCGATCAGGAACGTCGCCGGAATCGCGCGAATGCCGTTTTCCTTGGCCAGGCGGGTGTCCCAGCCACCTCCTTCGTAGACGACCGGCCAGTCCATGCCGAGCTTCTTCATCGTGGCACGGACCTTCTTCATGGTCTCGCCGGCAGGGTCCGGCGGGACCAACTCGCCCCCGCGCTTCTGGCCGGGCTCCCGGTCGAGGCTGACCCCGATCACGACCAGGCCCCTGTCCTTGAGCTTGCTGTGGACACCCACGATCGTGGGCATCTTGCGAATACAAGGGGCGCACCAGGTGGCCCAGAAGTCGACCAGCACCACCTTGCCCGTGAGATCCCGGATGTCGATCCCCTCGCCGTCGATGCTCTTGGCCCGGAAGGGTTGAATCGTGCTGGCCCGGCCTCGAACCCTGGCCGCTGCGACGCGCCCGCCAGCCGACCGGTCTCTGGCCCCCGACCGGCCTCTCGTCCCATAGAGGGCGGCGAGCAGTTCCTGCTTGGCGCTGTCGGAGAGCCCGCTGTCTGCGAGCATGGCGGCCAACAGTTCGTTCAGGTAGCGGGTATTGGCCTTCTTCGTGGGGTCGCGCATGAGGCTGCTGGCCATCACCCGGTAGACCCGCGTCGGATCGGAGGAGAGCCTGAGGGCGAGGGGCACGACCTTGCGGGCCAAGTCCAGGTTGTCGTCCTGGACTGCGCCCCATGCGTACGCCATCAGGATGCGCCCGACGTGCTCGTTGAACTTGTCCGTCGGCAGCGTCGGCTGCTTCGAAAGGCTCCCGAACAGCTCCTCGCCTGCGCGATCCCGGTGACCATTCAGGTAGAGCGGAATCGCCTTGGTGAACGCATAGTCACCCAGGTCGATCTTGGTCTTCTCCACCCGCTCGAGCCATGCCATCATCCTGGCGTTGCGCTCAGGCCATTGCTCCCGCGGGAACCGGGTGGTGGTCAGCTCGGTGATTTCCCGGACTGCTTGGTCCCGGCTCCACTCCTGGGCCGAGAGAAGCGCAGAGGTGACGACAAACGCAAAGGCGACAATGAGTTGGGGCTTCATGGGGTCTCCATGGGGGGCCACTGGGTCACGGCTGGGGGGGGCATTATCCGACCCACGTGCAGGTTCGTGGCGCGTTATCTCCCGACCGGGGGTCGGTTCGATGGCGATGCCCGCAGGAATCGTTACCATCGGAAAGTGGAACGCGAGGGCTGCTCCTGCCTGCCCCATATCGAAGCAGCCCCCGGTTCCGGATCCCAGAAGGGTGCGCGGCCCCGGCGAGTAGCCGGGGCCGCGCTGTTTAGTTCCGGGAGCCGCCCCTGCCTGCCCCATATCGGGGCGGCTCCCGTCACAGAAAGCGAATGAGAACCGCGGGCCGCCCCTGCCTGCCCCATATTCGGGACGGCCCGCGGTTCAGGAAGTCGATTTGTCTGAGAGCAGGTCGCGAAAGAGAGAAACGGGCGTCACCGGGGCGAGAACACCTCCAACCGGACGAGTTCCTGTTCCAGGGTGATATAACCCGCGTGCATCCCGAACAGACCGGGTCTGGTCGGGTCAGTGTCTGGTTTTTCTGACACCCGGTGGGCCAGAGTGCTGAGGTCGGCGGCAAAAACCCCGGCCACCTTCCGGTCCCAGACGCCCAGATGCTTGAGGAACTGGCGCACCGTGGTGTCGTGCTGGGTGCGGGCCTGACGCCCCTTCACGCGGGACGCCTGCGGGGCCTCCGCGATGATCTGCTCCATGGTGCTTTGGTCGAAGGTGAAGTAGACCGCATCGCCCACCGCAGCCAGCAGGGCATAGTCCCGGCCGCCAAACCGGCCCCGGTAGCTATGGCCGCCGAAACCCGGGCTTGCGATCTCGAGCACCTCCCTTCCGGACTCCAGCTGCCGGCTCCGGGCCCGACCGCTGGTGGCCAAGGCTTTCTTGAGATCCGCAATCAGCTCCCGGGCCTGCTTTCCGGTCCTGGCCTGGAAGGAATAGGCCACGCGGGGCTTCACGCCGTCGCCGGACAACAAGAGGACCTGGGCACTGCCGACCTTGCCCAACCGGCGGATGATCTGGCCGCGGACATCCACTCCCGCTTGGAACGCGTGGCCGAAGATCCACGCCTGCAACTGCAGCATCCGTGGACTTCTGGCAGCTGGCCCAAGGAGCTTGTTGGGGTCCACCGCCACAGCCAGGCAGCCCAGCGCACCGGGTTGCAGACCCGCAAGCAGTTGCTGAGGCTTGGCTGCCTCCACCGCCTGCAACCAGCCGTCGTGCTCGGGCTCCGGCCAGTGAGGCGGCTGCCAATGGGGCAGGTGCCTCTTCGGCCTCCGACCCAACAACACGCTGGTCACGAAGCCGTCAACGCCCTTCTTCGCGGGTCGGACCACCAGCAGCAACCGGTCCGTGTCGCCCAGGCCCGACCAGAAGAAGGGCAAACCGAGCTCCTTCTCCACCAGGGTGGAGAGCTGTGGCCGCCTTGGTCCCAGCCTTGCCCAATGGGCGTAGAGCATCACCGCGCCCTCGGGTACGTCGATGCGTTTGCGCAGGTCCTTGTAGCGAGTGTTCTGGGAGAGCACCGGGGCGCTTGCCGCCGTCTCGGGGCTGATGGCCTGGTCGAGCGCCTGGGGATCGTTGCTGACCACCAGGTTGTCTTCGACCAGCGCCACCTCCACTGCGTTCTGGGGGTCTTGCGGGAGAGGTTGGCGGCTGCTGGAGGCCTTCAGTTGGTAGACCTGCCGACCGTGGAGCGTGCGGGCGGGTACTGCGAGGTCCTGGTCGTGCAGCACCTTGGCCACCTGTTCGGCGCTGGCCTTGGGTAGCTGGCAGCGGAAGATCAGGGACGCCGTCTCGGTGGGCGCGTTGATCCCCGGCACCATCTTGGTCAGAGCGAGCTCCAGGTCCTCGGACCTGTTGGAAAGCAGCCGTGCCAGGGGGCGCAGCAGGGCACCCGAGCCCTGGGCGCCAAACCCCCCGGGAGTTCGCGGTCCCAAGAGCTTCTGCAGGACGGGATCGTCCAGCAGCGGCAGCGGGTCCACGAGCGCTGGCCCCAGGCGAGAAAGATAGATCAGGGGGTTCTCGAGCCGGTTCTCCAGGCGCCACCTGCCATCCGTCGCGGTGCGTGTGGTCGCGACCTCAGCGGACGTGCCCGGCTCCTGGCCCAACGCCAGCGGAGCAAGGGGCAGTACCGCCGACAGGACGAGGGCTGGGCTGCGCAGGGGAGAGGGGGACCCAGAGGGCATCGGGCTCCGCAAGGCAACCCACGTGCCGCAGGTGGCAAAGCCCTAACTCACTTCCAGAACGCCGCTTGGGTTCTCCGCAACCCTCGCCGGAGCGTGCTCTGGGCACACACCTGTGCAGCTCCTGCACAGCCATGGCTCACCGGTCCAGTTTGTTGTACAGCGCCCGCCGGCTGATCCCCAGGAGCCTCGCCGCCTCCGACTTGTTGCCTCCGCTGCCCTTCAGCGCCTCCTGGATCGCCCAGCGTTCCAGCCGGTCCAGGTTCAGGTCCTTCATGGCCACCTTGGGGGGAGGCTCCGACAACAGCTCCGGGGTCAGGACCGGGCCGTCCGCCAGGGCATCCAGGCGCAGCATCTCGTTGCGCAGCTGGCGCAGGTTGCCACTCCAGGGACGTGCCACGATCGCTTGGATCAGGGCGTCGCTGGCGATCTTGGGCTGGTCGCGGCCCGCGCTGCGGGCGGCCTCGGCGAGGAAGTGCTGCACCAGCTCGCGGATGTCGCTGAGCCGATCCCGCAGCGGTGGCAGGTGCACCGACACCACCGCAAGGCGGTAGTAGAGGTCCTTGCGGAACCGGTTGCAGGCGACTTCCTCCAGGGGGTCCCGGTTGGTTGCTGCCACGATGCGCAGCCGCACCGGCTGGCTCCGGTCGGCACCCACCGGACGAACCTGCGAGTCCTCGAGGAACCGCAGCAGCTTCACCTGCACCTCGGGGTCCATCTCGGTGACTTCGTCCAGGAACAGGATCCCGCCCTCGGCCTCTCGCAGCAGGCCCAGACGGTCCCGGTCAGCACCAGTGAAAGCCCCCCGGACATGGCCGAACAGCTCGCTCTCCAGGAGTCCGGGGCTGATGGCGGCGACGTTGACGGGAACGAACGAGCCTTTGGCCCAGGGTCCGTGTTGGTGCAAGGCCCGCGCCGCCAACTCCTTCCCAGTGCCGCTCTCTCCAACGATCAGGATCGGGAAGTCGTTGTCGACCACCCGGTCCAGCAGGTGCAGGCTCTTCAGCAGCGCAGGCGATGTGCCGACGATCTTCGGGTAATCGTGGCGGAGCTGATCACGCCCGAGACTCTGGGTCAGCTGGCTGAGCTCCTCGGCCTGGCTGGCCACCTTGGCCGCAAGGTCCTGGTTGCGCTGGGCCACCTCCCGGGCGTGAGCGAGGTTCTCCTCGAGCAGCTGGTGCAGGTGCAGGACGATCGCGCCCTGATCGGCGAAGGCCTGAAACCACGGGAGGTCCTCGGCATCGAATGCCCTGGCCTGGAAGCGGTGGTCCAGGTAGATGCACCCGAGGGTGCGCTCGCCCACCAGCAGCGGCATGCACAGCACGGACCGCAGCTGCAGGTCGGCGATGCTGCTGGCGGCGCCCAGGTCCCCCTCCTGAGCGTCCTGGCTGAACACCCCCTCACCACTCTGAAGACACCGTCGAACCACGGTGGCGGACACCTTCTGCTGAGGGTTCCGGACAGGCTCCCGGTCCAGGTTGCGGGCCACCGCAACCTCGAAGCCACGCTCCACCTCGGGCCTGCAGAGGATGATGAAGCCACGCTCGGCACCGAACAGCTGCACCGCTTCGTTCAGCAGTAGGACCAGCAGGTCGTTGCGGTCACGGGCTGCGGCCAGGGCACGGTTCAGCTCGAGGATGGCTGCCAGGCGCGCGCGGTCCTGCTCCTGTACACCCTTTCGGAGACGGGACAGGAAGTCCGTGAACCGCCGGCCGATCACCATGTTCCCGTCAGGGTGCCGGGGCGCCCTCGACCGCCGCTCGGGACAGCGCCAGCAGGAACAAACGCTGGGCATGGTTCTCGCCCGGGTCGAGACCGCCGAGGAGCGTGAGTCGCTGAGACAGCAGTCCGGACGCATCCTGGGGACGCGCGCCGGGCAGGGCCTTCGACGCCGCCGCCGCCACCGCCAGGATCGCTGGGCACCCCTCGGCACGCCAGGCCAGATCCTGGATCCTCCCCTCGGCGAGTTGGCAGTCCACCTCGATGACGTCGCCGCACACCAGGTGCTCCGCAGTTCCGGTACGAACCGTAGCGCCAGTCAACTCCCCCGCTCCGTCCCCTCGGATCATCACCTCGCGCAACGCCGCCTTCATGGAGTCTGCCGATCTCGAAGCCCGCTGTCCTGGTCTTGCTGAGCCGGGGTCTTCGGGGTCGGGCACAGGTAGAAGAACTCGTTCTGCAGAAACTGGCACCCGGAGGCAACCGTGGCCAGCAACACCAATGCAAGCAGCGCCCAGGTCCTCGAGAGCCCCCGGTCCTTCGTGAACTCACGAACCTTCATGCACCCTCCTCGTGTGCCCAGAGGTCCGGGAAGGTCTCCCGCCGGCGGATCAGTCGTGCCTCGATGCCGTCGACCAACACCTCCGCCGGACGCCTACGGGTGTTGTAGTTGCTCGCCATGGAGAAACCGTAAGCGCCGGCTGCGCAGACCGCCAGCAGGTCCCCCCGTTGCAGCTCGGGGAGCTCCACCTGTCTCGCCAGGAAGTCACCGCTCTCGCAGATCGGCCCTACGACGCTCTGGGTCCGCAGCCGGCCAGAACTCTGCAAGACCGGCGCAAGGGGGTGCCCCGCACCATAGAGGGCGGGACGGATGAGATCGTTCATGCCGGCGTCCACCACAAGGAAGCCATGGCTTCCCCGGCGCTTGGTCCCCAGCACCCGAGTCACCAGGATGCCGGCATCGGCGGTGAGATAGCGACCTGGCTCCAGGACCGGAATCAGACCCAGCGCTTCGAGCTTGGGCACCAGTCGCTTACCCAGGTCCTGCACGTCCATCGCCCCGCCGCTGTCGCCATAGCTGGTCCCGAAGCCACCGCCCAGGTCATAGAAGCGCAGGCCTGCCTGCCGCTGGTCCGCCCCGTTCAGGAAGGCCGTCACCCGCTCGAATGCGGCCAGGTAGGGCTCGCTGCTGCGCAGGTTGGAGCCCAGGTGCACGTGGTAGCCAACGAGGGAGAGGTGGTCGTCCGCGGCGATTTCCGCAACGACTTCGCCGGCGGTGACCAGGTCGAGACCAAACTTGTCCTGTTGGCGCCCCGTGGCGATGTAGTCGTGGGTGCCGGCATCCACGTCGGGATTGAGGCGAACCGCCACGGGCACCTGCCTTCGGAGGTCACGACCCACGGACCGCAGCAGCCCCATCTCGTGTTCGGACTCCAGGTTGAAGAACAGGATGCCGCACTTCAGCGCGGCGCGGATCTCCCACTCTTCCTTGCCCACTCCCGCGAACACCACCCTGTCGGTCGGGACACCGGCGGCTTGAAGCCGCATCAGCTCACCGCCGCTGACCACGTCGAACCCGGCACCCAGGCCGTGGAACAACCGCAGCAGGGACAGGTTGCTGTTGGCCTTGAGGGCGTAGCAGATGTGGGCCCGTCCCCCGAACGCTTGGCGCAGGGTCTGGAACCGCTCTGTGATAGCCGCCTGGCTGTAGACGTAGAGAGGGGTATCGTATTGCTCACACAGACGGGCCACGTCCACCTGCTCGCAGAACAGGCGACCATCCAGATAGTGGTACTGGGCGCAGTCCGGGACGGGAGATGGGGCCATCTGGAGAACACTAGCGAGTTTGTTCCCGGCTGCCAGCTCTGCACCGAACGGTCGCGCGGCCTCTGCCGCCGGCCCCACAGCCGCCGCTGTCTCAGCCACGGGTCGCGCAGCTGCTAGTCCCGCAGCCTGTTCTTCAACCGCGACAACACCCGCATGTGGATCTGACAGATCCGCGCTTGGGACAGTCGGAGCTTGCGGGCCACCTCCTTGCCGCTCAAGCCCTCAAGGTAGTGCAGCCGCAGCACCTGCCACTCCACAGGTTCCAAGGATGCCTCGATCTTCGCCAGCAGCTCGCGGCGGTTGATCGCCTCCAGGGGCTCCTCCTGCTCGTGGTCGGCAAGGGAAGCGATGATGTCAGAGGGTCCCGCCTCCCCCCCCTCGTCGCCCTGCAAGCCATTGTGTGAACCTGCCTTGTGGATGATGCCCAGGGACGAGAACTGCTCCCGGTAGCGCTCCTCGCTCATCCCCAGCTCCCGCGCCAGCTCGGCGTCCGTGGGGGCCCGCATCAGCTCGCCCTTGAGGCGCTCGCGGGCTTCCTCCCGGGCCCGCACCCGCGCACGGTAGAGCCGCGGCAGGTAGTCCATGTTCCGGAGTTCGTCCAACATGGCGCCGCGCACGCGGATGCGCATGAAGCCCAAGAAACCAGCGCCTCGCCCCGGCCGGTAGTTCTCGATTGCCTGGATGAGGCCCCACATGCCAGCGTGGGTGAGGTCCTGCACGTCCACGGAGCGCGGCAGGCGCGCACTGAGCCCTCGCGCCATGTCTTCGACATGCGAGCGGTAGCGCTCCACCAGCCGGTTGCGGAGCTTCACGCTGGCGACATCGTGGTAGCGCGACAGCAGGGCTTCCCCGCCCGAGCCACGCTTGCCAGGGGCGCCGTTCAACCGACGCCCACCCGCGTTTGATCCACGTCGATGCACGGTTCTCGTCAACGGGTACGAGAGTCTAGTGAACTCCAAGAGATGTGCAACCCCGTCGCGAGATCTGTGGGTCAAGCACCGCGACGAAGGGACCGCTGTGGCGTTGGTCGAGTACTACTCCAAAGGCGCAACCCGAAGGTCGAGGAGTTCGAGAACATCCTGCTCCGCCTTGCGCATGCGCGCTCGGTCGACATCGTTGCCGTCGTCGTAACCACAGGCGTGGAGCAATCCGTGGATCACGTAGAGTCCCAGCTCGGCCTTGATGGTGTGGCCTCTGGACTTGGCTTCTCGCCGTGCCCGTTCCACGTTGACGACCACGTCCACGCCATCGTCCATGGGGAACGACAGCACGTCCGTGGGGCTGGGGTCGTTCAGGAATCTGTCGTGCAGGCGGGCGATCTCAGCGTCGTCGGTGAGCAGCACGGTCACCTGCAGGTCGGGACTCCGGACAAAGGCCAGGGTCGTCTCCACCACGTTGGCCACGAAGCGGCGGTCGCTCCGCGGGCGACCACGGTCCACCACCTCCACCCGGGCGCGGCGGCCAGACGCCATCGTCATTCTGGCTGACTCGGGGGCTTGCCGCCGCCGCGACCAACGTCGCCATAGGCCTTGAGGATCCTCTGAACCACCTCGTGGCGTACGATGTCCTCGGCTCGCAGGCGCACGACCTTGATGCCCGGGACCTTTTCCAGTCGCTGCACCGCGTCGGCCAGGCCGGAGCGGACGTTTTGCGGCAGATCCACCTGGCTGGGGTCGCCCGTGACCACCATCTTCGAGCCCTCCCCCAGCCGCGACAGGAACATCAGCATTTGCGGCACCGTGGTGTTCTGGGCCTCGTCCAGGATCACAAAGGAATGGTTGAGGGTGCGACCCCGCATGTAGGCCAGGGGGC
>QJVU01000175.1 GCA_003235605.1 Planctomycetota bacterium
CCGTTCCAGGCGGTGATCTCCGAGATGGTCTCCCGCGAGGCCCGAGGCACCCTGATGGGGATCCGCGCCTTCTTCGTCAACGCCGGGACGTTCGCGTTTCCGTGGCTCTGCGCGCGTCTGCGATCCGGATGGGATTTCTTCTTCGACGAGATCCTGCTGGTGGCGGCAGGGGGGATCTTCTTCTCCTATCTCCTGGTGCAGCTGTGCGTGAAGCAGAAGTAGATCCGGATCCTGGGCACGACGGGCGGCCCCCGCTGGGTTCCTGGAGACGGACCTACACGGTGACCGTGGTTTTTGCAGTCGCCTGCATCGCCCTGCTCTACTGGTTCACGCGCGCCTTCAACATCCCCTTGTCCCACAACTGATGGGCGTCATCGACTGGGCCGTGTTCCTGGGCTTCCTGGCCTACATCGTCTGGGACGGTGTCCGCCGCGCCAAGGGCACCCGGGATCTCGAGAACTACTTCGCCGGCGGTCGCTCGGTCGTCTGGTGGGCGGCAGGCCTTTCGATCATGGCCACGCAGGCCTCGGCGATCACGGTGATCGGCACCACCGGTCAGGGCTGCGAGCACGGCATGGAGTTCGTGCAGACCTACTTCGGCCTGGCCTTCGCGATGGTGCTGCTGTCGATCTTCTTCGTCCCCCTGTATCGCAGCCAGCCGATCCTGACCGCCTACCAGTACCTGGAGCGTCGTTTCGGTCCGGCCACACGGACGTTGGCCAGCGCGATCTTCCTGGTCTCCCGTTGCCTGGCCTTCGCCATCGTGATCTACGCCCCGGCCGTCGTGGCCTCGACCATGCTCCAGATCGACGTGAACTACACGATCGTCGCCCTCGGAGCCCTCACTACCGCGTACACGATGATCGGGGGAGTCAAGGCGGTGATCGCCACCGACGTGAAGCAGATGCTGGTGATCATCGGAGGTCTGGTGCTGGTCTGCTTCCTGTTGCTCTCCCAGATCCTGGAGCACGTCGACTTCATGGGTCTGCTGCATGTCCTGGGAGCCTCGGGCAAGCTGAACGCAGTCGAGGTCGAGGCCAAGGCCTCTCTGATGCCGCGGCTGAGTCCGGACTTTGCGGAGTGGATTGGTGTCGAGGGGGGCAGGCAGAAGAGCTTCTGGGAGGACAAGTACAACCTCTGGTCCGGAGTGATCGGCGGCCTGTTCCTGCACCTGGCCTACTTCGGCACCGACCAGAGCCAGGTGCAGCGCATCCTCACCAACCCCACGGCGAAAGAGAGCCGGATGGCGCTCCTCCTCTCCGCCTTCGCGAAGGTGCCCATGCAGGCCCTGGTGCTCTTCATCGGCGTGTTGCTCTATGCGTTCCTGGTGCTCAACCCAGGCGGCAGCCCCATGTTGTTCCGGCCCGACCAGCAGCTGCGGGCAGCCCAGGCCCAGGGCGATCTGGGCGCGAAGCTCGAGAAGCTCTCGGAGACCCACCGGTTCGCTGCCCTGAACCGCCGGTACCTTGCAATGGAGATCGCGGACAGCGGCGACGCCAACTCGGACCCGGAGCGGCTCCAGTCGTTTCGAGAAGCCATGGCGAAGGTCGACGAACTGCGCAGCCAGGCGCGGGAACTGGTGGCGGATCCCACGGAGGAGGTCGCCGAGCGCCGGGACGTGAACTACATCTTCCCCTACTACATCCTGCACCATGTCCCGGTGGTGCTCTTGGGGCTGATGATGGCGGCGATCTTTGCCGCGGCGATGTCCAGCGTGGACTCGGCCTTGAACTCCCTCACTGCGGCGACGGTCGTGGACTTCTACAAGCGGCTGGTGAACCCTGTCGCACCGGAGCATCGCGCGTTGTCGGTGAGCCGATGGATCACGGTCTTCTGGGGCACCTGCGCCACGGTGGCGGCCTTCTACTTCAAGGAGGCCGGCTCGGTCATCGAGGTGATCAACAAGATCGGCTCCTTCTTCTACGGCAGCCTGCTGGGAGTCTTCCTCCTGGCACTGCTGTGTCGTCGAGCGGGACGGGTTGCGGGCCTGGCAGGGCTGGTAGGGGGCATGGTGTCTGTCCTGGCCACCCACTGGATGCTGCAGGTGGAGTTCCTCTGGTACAATGTGATCGGAACGATGGGCGTCCTGGTGGTGGGGTTCGTGGCCAGCCGCTTCGAGGCCGAGGCGGAGAGCCCTGGCGCTACTGCGTCTTGAAGCGGATCGGGTCCGTCACCGAGGTGACGGTAGTGGTGTTCGCCGTCACGGCCGCCGCCCAGAGCGTCAGCCCCGCCGGAAGCGGCGGGATGGGGAACTTCGGCGTCAGCGCGACACCCGAACTGTCGACGGTTGCCACGAAGAACGGCAGCAGGTTGATGCCGACCCCCGTCACGGTGTCGTAGGTCAGGGGCACCGTCACGCCGCCAGCGGAAAACCCCGCCACCCCCGTACCAGACAACAGGACGACCGTGACGTCTCCAGCCTGTTTCTGCCCTTCCGTCAGCTTGAACTGGATCTGGTTGGGAAAGGACGGGGTGCCGACGAGCTCCAAGTACGGTGCTCCGATGTCGATCTGGTAGATCGTGGCGTTCGTGCCACCGCCGGTCCAGAGGTACCAGTCGCCCCACTCGAGCCCTTGCTGAAAGGCCCCGCTGGGGGACGGGATGTCGAGCACCACGGAGCCGTTCGTGGGATTGTGCCGTCGAATCCGGCCCGTGCTTTGGTATCCAGCCCAGACATGGGTGCCGTCCCAGCCGAGGTCGCGGGGGTTGTAGGAGCCCGACGCTGGCACGCTGATCGAACGGATCGCCTTCCCGGTCCGGTCGAACCAGTGGATCTTGTTGCTCTCGTCGCTGATGAGGAGGTTCGTTCCGTCCCACGCCAGCCCGTCCGGACGGCCTGCGTTCACGAACGCCGTGAACGAGGAGATGGTGTTGCCGGTCGTGGGGATGAGGCGGTAGACCGTGTTGTTGGACCAGGAAGCGACCCAGAGGGTCCCACCGTCGTGGGTCATGCCGCGCAGGCTGGTGGACGGCGCCGTGAAGCTCCCGAGCGTGGCTCCGGTGTAGGCATCGAGGCGATAGATCGTTCCCGCACCGGTGCCGAGTCCCGAGCACGTCCAGAGCTGCCCCTGCGCGTAGGCGATCCCGTTCATGTAGCTGGCCCCATGGGGGCTCGAGAACGAGTTGACGATCTTATGGGTGGCTTGGGAGAGGGCTCCGCCCGCGAGGACGAGCGCCGCAGTGAGGATTCGAGACGCGCGCATGGTTCGGTTAGCCTCCGGTGAGGTGGGTGGATGGGTGTCGGGGCAGGGCCGCCGACTTCCGTGGATCCTACACCAGCGGACACCACGCGTCTGCCCTGGCCGGGAAGTAGATGCCTTGCCGGGAAGTAGATGCCTTGCCGGGAAGTGGATGTCTTGCCGGGAAGTGGATGCCCGTCGGTCAGGGTATCAGACCTGGCAGCGCGGGCAGTAGTACGTCGAGCGTCCGGTCTCCACCACGCGCTTGATGGGCGTGCCACAGGCGCGGCACGGATCCCCCTGGCGACCGTAGACCATCAACGATCGTTGGAAGTAGCCAGTGTTCTCGTCCACCCCGATGTAATCGCGAATCGTCGTGCCTCCGGCGCCGATCGCGTCCCGTAGCACTCCCTGCACGGCATCGACGAGGTTGTCGCAGTTGCGTCGAGAGAGACGCCAGGCTGCCCGGCGCGGCCGCACGCCAGCCCGGAAGCAGGCCTCCGAGGCGTAGATGTTGCCGACGCCCACGACGTTCCTGGCGTTCATCAACAGGTTCTTGCAGTTCACCCGTCGTTTCCGGCTGAGCCGGAACAAAAGCTCGCCGGTGAAGGACTCGTCCAGGGGCTCGGGACCCAGGTCCTTGATCAGCCAGTGGCTCTGGAGATCCCGGCCCGGCACGACGTCCAACATTCCGAAGCGCCGGGCGTCGACGTAGCGCATGAGGCAGCGGCCGAAGTCCATCCTCCAGTGCTCGTGGAGGCGCCAGGGGGGACGGGGCTCGTCGGATGGGAGGACGTCCACGAACAGGCGGCCGCTCATCCCCAGGTGGATGAGGGCCACGGGGCTGCCGAGGCCGGAGAAGTGAAGCTGGAGATACTTGGAGCGCCGCGCCACTTGCCGGCAGGTGCGTCCCCGGAGGCGATGCACCTTGTGCTCGGGGATCGGCCAGCGGAGATCGGAGCGACGCAACTCGATCCGCCGGACCTGCTGTCCGATCAACAAGGGAGCCATGCCCCGCCGGACGGTCTCGACCTCGGGCAGCTCGGGCATTGCTACATGCTAGCGGTAGTGAAGCCGCGGCTCGGAGGCCGCAGCGAGATTCTCGGCGCTCTGGCTGACCGAGAATGGACGCCCGTCGGAACCTGGGACAGGCCGCGTCAGGAGGTGCGGCACTCTTTGAACCGCTCTTGACGTTCGATCCAGCCACGGAGCAGCACAATGCGTATTGCGTCTTCCTGTCTGTTTGCAGTCCTCTCCCTCGCCAGCGGTGCCGCCGCCCAGGCCACCGCCCAGACCCCGACCCGGACCACGAGCCTCAACCTCGGGCTGCTCTGGGCGCCCAACCATGGACAGTGGTCGGACGAGGTACTCGCGGCCTCGGTTGGCGGACGGTCGCCGGTCTGCCTGACACGAAGCGGCCTCGTGGTTGGCCTGGGAACAGAATCCGGGCCGCTGCGGATCTCCTTCCCGGTGCCCGTGGGCACGTCGAGGGGGCAAGACGCCGGGCCGTCGGTTGCCTGGCTTGGGGCTTGCGCGGCCGGTACCAAGTCTGCGACCGCGTCGACCTCGCGGGAGCTCATGGTGCCGGTCAGCAGAAGAACCTCGAGAAGGCGATCAAGGTCCTCGAGCAGGGGGTCAAGAAACACCCGGGCAATGCTGACATCCATTACAACCTCGGTGTAGATCTTGGTAGGAGCGGCAGGCTGGACGAGGCGGCTGCAGCGTACCGGAAGGCGATCAAACTCGACTCAAGCCTCTATCGTGCGCACTACAACCTCGGTGCACTGTTCGGGAAGCAGGGCAAGCTGGATGAGGCGCTTGCTGCATTCCACCAGGCCATCAAGATCAAACCAGATTTTGCTGAAGGGTATTGCAACCTCGGCGTCGTCCTCGCGAAGCAGGGAAAGTTGGACGACGCCATTAAGGCGTATCAGCAGGCGATCCGGTGTAATCCGGGCCTTGCCAAGGCGTACCATAATCTCGGACTCGTGTTGAGGGAAAAAGGCAGGCTGGACGACGCAATCGAAGCCTACAAGAACGCGATCCGGTACAAGCCGGACTACGCGTTGGCCTACAACAACCTGGGTGCGTGCCTGTACAAGCACGACAGGCTGGAAGAGGCAGTCGAGGCATTCCGGAAGGCGGTCGCGCTCCAGCCACAGTTTCCTGACCCGTACCACAACCTCGGTTGGATGTACTCGAAGCTAGGCATGCTTGACGATGCGCTTCGTGCTTTCGAACAGGGGATCAAGCTCGAATCAAGGCCCAAGGCGTTCCTACGCCTTGGCATCGTGCTCTACGAGCAACGCAGGCTGGACGAGGCCGAGTCCAGGTTTCGCCAGGCAGCCCGGCCCGGCCCGGATTCCATGGCGGCTCATTACAACCTGGGGCTCGTTCTCAGGGAGAAGGGAGACATTGAGTCAGCGCTGGCAGCCTTCCAGCAGGCGCAAGGGCTGAGTACCAATCCAGAGATCGCGCGACGCATCGAGGAATGCAGGCGCAGCATCGAGTTGGCAGGTTCCCTGAAGGGCAGGCTTGGCCGCAAGTTGGTGGTGCCTGATGCCAAGGACAAGGTCATCCTGGCACGGCTCCACCACTCGAGAAAGCACTACCTGACGTCCGCGCAACTGTGGAAAGAGGCGTTCACGGCGGATCCCAAGCTGCAGGAAGAGGACGAAGACGGGTCCTACTTGCGCCGCGCCGCCGCAGCGGCCGCCTTGGCGTCTGCGGGTGATGGGGTAGAGAAGATCGACGCTGCCGGCAGGCGGAAATGGTGCCGGACGGCGATCCAGTGGCTCAGGACTGGTTTGTCCCAGCAAGAAGCGCTCCTCGGTTCCGAAGAAGACGGTGCCCGCTACCAGGTCATTTGGATGCTGCGGATGTGGAAGCAGGATCCCCGCTTGCGTGCGATACGTGATGAGGAGCAGCTGAAACAACTTCCGGATTCGGATCGAGAGGAGATCCGAGTCTTCTGGGCGGATGTGGATTCGCTACTGGCGAGGTCCCTTCAAAAGGACTGACTTGCTGACCGCGCTCCGGAGGCTCTGGCTCCCAGTCCTACGCGTTTTCTCGATCCCAGTGACCGAAAGCCGCCGTCTGTGCGAACCTGCAACTGGAGAGTGGTCCCTGGACCGCCGCCCTTGCAAATCCCCGAGTCCGCATCCCCCCGGAGCCAGACCCATGCTAGGAGCCCGCCTCACACCCCGCGTGTTTTCCCTTGCCGCAGCGCTGGTCCTGGTCCTCACCGCGGCGGCCGCCGGGCAGGTGAGTGGCTACATCCGTGTCCAGGCGCTGATCGACGGCCAGAGTCGGCTGGTCGTCTCCGGCAACAAGGTGCATTGGCAGAACATCAAGTGGGCGTCGCCCGGCCTTCACCTGGGCGCAAACCGTCACACCGACCTCTGGACGAAGTACGGCACAATCCCCGAGCAGTACTACAAGTGGTGCCCGATCTGGACCAACAACTGCAACACGTGCGCCGGCAACTGCGACGAGCACCGTGGTCCGAACACCTCCCAGCCGTTCACGGGTCTGATTCCCCCGCTTCCGGGAGCCGGGATCTCCATCACCAAGATGGACAAGATTGCCTGCCGCAGCCAGTGCACGATCCTTCAGCAGCCGTCGGCCTCCAACCAGTACACGCTCATCGTGGAGTTCGATGACAATGCTGTCAACGCATCGGCGATATACGACGTTCGCATCCACTACGTTGTCCAGGGGCAGGCAGCCTACGTTCCCTTCGGTCAGGGCTGTCTCGGCACGGCAGGCACACCCTCGCTCGGGGCGGTGAGTGGCAACCTGCCATGGATAGGTCAGCAGATGGCTGTCGAGGTGCAGAACCTGCCAACGACAGCTCCGGTCGCGATCGTCGTGGGCTTGTCGGCCACGAAGTGGGGCGCCACCAGCCTCCCACTCGACCTCGGAATTATCGGGATGGGGGGTTGCAAGCTCTGCATTTCTCTTGACGTGATCCTTCCCCTCGTCAACACGGCTGGCAAGGCCAGGTGGAGCGTGGCGGTGCCCAACGACACGATGCTTCTCGGCGTGAACTACTACAACCAAGCGTTCGTAACCGACCCGAAGGCAAACGCATTGGGTGCCACGCTCTCGAACGCCGCGCAGGGGACTGTCGGGAAGAAGTGAGATAGGGGCGGCAGATTCCCCCGCCATGGATGACCGAAAACCGCGGTCGGTTCGAACCTGAAACAGGCACGGTCTCGAGAGAGCCCTGTCGTGTCAGAACCCATCCACTCAACGATCCGAAGACCGATGACCCTCACAACTCACACCTCCATTGTCGGACAGTTTTCTCTTCTCGTGGCCTTGACCGTGACCGCCATGGCCGTGATCTGTGGCCCTGCTTCGAGCCAGAGCCCTCCAATCGACTATGCAACGCACCTGGGCGGAAACAGTCTCGATGACATGGAGGCGGTTGCTGTCGATGCCCAGGGCTTCATTTACGTACTTGGTAGTACCTACTCCACGGATCTGACACCGACTACGTCATTCGGGGACACGACAACAAACTCCAACAAGAAGGTTGCCTTCCTCGCCAAGCTCAATCCTCAGGCAACGGGCTCGGAGGGGAGCAGCTTGGTGTTTCTCTCGGTGTTCGGGGCTACCGCTAGCGTGCAGGCCACGGACATGGCCCTGGATCCGACGGGTTCAGCGGTCTTCATCACGGGGTGGGTTGACGGGCCGGGGTTCCCTGTGAAGACGTTGAACACGAACCTCAACAGCTACCACGGCGGTGGCGATGCGTTCGTCGCCTGCGTGGATAGCGCGACGGGTGCGACCCTCAACTACTCGGTTCTCATCGGTGGAACAGGCCAGGATGCCGGGCTGCGGATGACCGTGGATTCTCAGGGCAACGCCCACATCTCGGGCCTCAAGGAGAAAGACGGCTCGAACAGCATCGGTGGGGATCCCAATACCCGGACCTTTGGCCCCCGCGGGGGCGGCGATGTGTTCGTGCTGACCCTCAACCCGACTGGTAGCCAGGTGCTGGCCAGTGCACTGATCGGTGGTGCGTACGATGAGTGGTCAGAAGCGATGGCCGTGGATGCCAACGGCAACACCTACATAGGTGGCAGCACGAAGAACGATCCGGAAAACAGCGCCGGTTGGTTCCCGACCACGCCCGACGCCCTGAAGCGGGATCCGGTGGCACCCTCCGGGAAGGGTGGGAGCAAGGGCAGGAAGACCTCCGAACCGACAACGGTCAACGACAGTTTCTTCGTGCGGCTCGATGCGGGCTACCAGTCATTGGAGTACTCAACGCTGCTTGTCGGGTTTCCCCGTGACATCAAGGTCGCCAACAATCGGGTGCACGTCACGGGGCAGACCAGCTCCACGCAGCTTCCGGTCGTCCATCCGATGATCGATCCTTCCATCGGGCTGACCGGCGACCAGTTGAGCGGACCGGCGGACGCCTATCTGATGGTGTTCGACTTTGCCGCCTTCGATCCGGGCCAGACACCACCGACGTTGGCATTCGCCAGCTACCTGGGGGGCGACACCTCAGATCTCTGCAAACGACTGCACCTCGGCAGTGGCGGGAGAATCTTCCTGTTGGGTGGGACCCAGGACGAGCCAATGCGCAAGGGAAAGAACCCTCAGAAGGAATACCCCCAGAAGGGATCTCCGCTCTACAAGTCGGGGCAGGACTTCCGTGACTGTTTCCTCACCGTGCTGGATCCGGCAGGCAGCAGCTACGCTGTGGTCTACAGCACGTTGTTCGGCGGCAACGACATGGACAACGTGGGCGACTTTGCGCTTGGGGCAAGCGGTCACGTGCACCTGCTGTGGACTACGCGGTCCACGGACCTGGATTCGCTGGTGACTCCGAATGCATGGCTGGCCACGACGCCCACTTTTTGGTCGGGTTTCTTGATGAAGATCCCCAACCCGGTGGCGGCGAACTGAGTTGACGCTCGCTCAATGGCACATTCGGTCAGGTGTTTTCTCTCTTCCGTACGCTGGCAGGGACCAAGGTCTGCTGAAGAAGATGGTGCGAGAGCGGCAGCGGCTGAAGCGCCAGTTCTTCAACGGACGCTATCATGCCCCCATGCCGATCCCCGAGAGCACGTGCTGGGACGTCATCGAGAGGGCTGCGGCTGGTGACACCACACAGCGGGAGGAGTTCGTGCGGCGCTACCGGCCGGTGGTCGAGGAGTACCTGGGCGCGCGTTGGCGGGGTACGCCCCTGATGGACGAGGTCGGCGACGTGGTGCACGAGGTGTTCCTGGAGTGCTTCCA
>QJVU01000157.1 GCA_003235605.1 Planctomycetota bacterium
GAACCCTCTCGATCTGGTTTTTCACGGCGGCTCGGGGTCGACCCTGGAGGAGATCCACGAAACCCTCGACTACGGTGTCGTCAAGATGAACGTGGACACCGACATGCAGTACGCGTTCACACGCGCCGTGGCCGGCCACGTCTTCACCAACTACGACGGCGTGCTCAAGGTCGACGGTGACGTCGGCAGCAAGAAGGCCTACGATCCGCGCTCGTACCTGAAGAAGGCTATCGCCAGCATGAAAGAGCGCGTGAAGCTCTCCTGCCACGAGCTCCGCTCCATGGGAACCTCTCAGCGCCAGGCTTGATCACCAGCGCGGCTGGCCGGTCGTGCTCAACACGCCGAGCCAGAGGTCGCTCGACAGCCGCATCTTCCGTCTTTCGGCGGTGACCGCAGGAATCGGCACGTTGATCATCGTGGCGTGGTGGCTGCCGACGATCATGTCGGTCTTGCCTGCCATGGCCGCGTGCACCGCATGTCTCGCCATCCGATCGCAAAGGATCCGGTCCCAGCCGTTGGCCGGAACGGAGCGGATCAGGTAGCTCGGGTCCAGGTACTTGAGATTGATGGGAATTCGTCGCGCCCGGAAATGGGCCTGGATCCGATCGCGCAGGAACAGACCGATGTCCTTGTGGAGGAGGTTGCCGCTGGCGTCTCGCGCATCTCCGTGGCTCTCGAAGAGGTGCTGACCTGCGCCCTCCGCCACCACGACCAGGGCATGACCACGCTCCTCGATGCGAGCCTCCAACGCTGACAGGAAACCGTCCCTGCCGTTGAGCGGAAACGGTACCTCTGGCACCAACACGAAGTTGGCCTCCTGACTGGCAAGTGCTGCACCGGCTACCACGAAACCCGAATCGCGGCCCATCAGCTTGACCAAGCCGATGCCGTTGGCTGCTCCCTGCGCCTCCACGTGGGCAGCGCGCAGCACCTCTTCGGCCTTCTCGATCGCGGTGGCAAAGCCGAACGTCATCCACACGAACGGGATGTCGTTGTCGATCGTCTTGGGGATGCCGACAACGGCCTTCGGGAGCCCCCGCCGAGCGATCTCCTCACAGAGCGCGTGCACACCGCGCTGCGTCCCGTCACCGCCGATGCAGAAGAGGATGTCGATCTTGTGCCTCTCCAGGAAGTCAACCATGGTCGCGGGCTCCTGCTGTCCGCGGGAGCTCCCCAGAACCGTGCCGCCACGATCCTGGATGTAGAGCACGAGCTCGCGGTCGATCTCGATCGGCACCAGGTCATTGGCCGGGTTCATGCCCTGAAAGCCGTTCCGGATCCCCACTACCCGTTGCACACCGTAGTTGTGGCGGAGCTCCAGAAACGCGGAGCGGATCACGTTGTTGAGGCCCGGACAGAGCCCACCGCAGGTGACCAGGGCCGCAGTGGTCTTCTCGGGCTGGAAGAAGATGCGTTCGCGGGGACCACTCTTCTCGAAGGTGAGCCCGGAGGACACGGTTTCAGGTCCTACCTCGTCTTCGAGGCGCACTCGCGTCGAGTCGGGCACGAAGAGGACCTTCGCTGCCTGCTTTCGCGGCGAGTCATGCTGGGGAACGCCCAGGACGGCGACAATCAGATCTTCCTGTTTCAACATTTCCGGTTTCAAGCAGATGGACCGAGGGCAGCCCGGCGAGGCAACTCGAGATCCTCGTCCCTCACAGCCTCCCTTATAGCAGAGGACCGAGCCAGTGCACCAATTCGAGGAGCCGGGTTCGGAAGGCTCGTAGCGCCCGAGGTTCGCCGGTCACGCATCGCTCCACAACTTGTCTGGTGTACCGGAGAAGGAGATACTCGTGGCTTCCCGGGCTGCCTGGATCCGCGGCGGCACCAGAACCGTCAGTGAATCCCATGCAAAAGAACCAACGCGCGCAAACCACGACCGATGCAATCAGCCTGGCCGACGAAGACCGGGTCAAGGACGTTCTCATCAACTCGGTCCTCGGGCTGTGGGACATCGTCAACAACCTGACGCGCCTCAAGCCAACTCGCCACGATCGCTTCCGGGTCACGCTGTTCGGGTCCGCGCGCGCGAAACCGGGCACCTTCGGCTACGAAGAGACGAAGCGGGCGGCGGCCGCGTTGGCAGAGATGGGCTGCGACATCATCACCGGCGGTGGCCCGGGGCTGATGCAGGCTGCCAACGAGGGTGCTGCCAGAAACCCGGAGCATGCCCGCTCCATCGGCATCCGCGTCGATCTGCCGTTCGAGCAGGAGGCCAACTCCTATGTCACCGAGGTGTTCGAGCACCGCACGTTCTTCACTCGTCTCCACCAGTTCGTGTTGTCTTCGGATGCTTTCATTGTCGCCCCCGGGGGCATCGGCACGGTGCTGGAGACGATGATGATCTGGCAGCTGCTGCAGGTTCGACATCTCCATGACACACCGTTGATCCTGGTCGGAAGCATGTGGCCGGGCCTGATCGAGTGGGCGCGCAGTTCCATGCTTGGTTTCGATCCTCCGCTGGCGAGCTCCGAAGACCTGACGATTCCACACTGCGCCGCGAACGCCGATGAAACAATCGAGATCATCCGCCAGCACCATGCGGAATGGCTCCGCAAGCAGGCGACGCGCCAACAAAGCTAGGGTACGAACAAGTTCGGTGCATCTCACCCGAGCGCTTGCCGTCGCATCTTGCGCCGGAACCAGACAGAGGCCCTCGACCTGGACACGAGGCCCGGTGATCCTATGATCGGCCACCCATCGTTTGCGATCCCGCTGATCCGAAGGCCCACACACTCATGCATACCTCGACCCTCACGCTGGCCGTCACCTCCCTCCTGTTCATGACCCTGTCCGGCTGCCAGTCCACGCACCGTGTGCGAGGTAAACCCGAGACCTCCGGTTTCCTCGGCGACTACTCGAAGTTCAGGGAAGGCGGGTGGGGGGAAGCCTC
>QJVU01000292.1 GCA_003235605.1 Planctomycetota bacterium
ACGAGACACCGATTCCCATCAAGGAGGGCGGCCTGATCCGCCCGGGCTACGACCCGCAGCTGGATGAGATCCAGAGCCTCGGCCGCGACAGCAAGCGGTGGATGGCGGAGTACCAGGCCCGGGAGATCGAGCGCACCGGTATCTCGAAGCTGAAGATCGGCTTCAACAGGGTGTTCGGCTACTACATCGAGATCAGCCATGCCGGCCACGCAGAGCATGCGCAGCATGGGGGCGAGCTGCCCACGGACTACATCCGCAAGCAGACCACGAAGAACGCCGAGCGCTACATCACCGAGGAGCTGAAGGCGTTTGAGACCAAGGTCCTGAGCAGCGAGGAGAATGCACGCAGCCGGGAGCATGAGCTGTTCCTGGCGCTGCGGGAACGGGTGGCCGCAGAGACCTCACGCCTGCAGGACACGGCCACAAGGGTGGCTGAGCTGGATGTCCTGTGCAGCCTTGCCGCCGTGGCCAAGGAACACGGCTACTGCCGCCCGACGGTGGACGACTCACGGCTCCTGGAGATCAGGAACGGTCGCCATCCGGTCCTGGAGGCGACGCATCCCGCGGGGACGTTCGTCCCCAACGACACCGAGCTCGACCCACCGAAACGGACACTGGTCCTGCTCACCGGACCCAACATGGCGGGGAAGTCCACCTACATCCGCCAGAACGCGCTGATCGTGCTGATGGCCCAGATCGGCAGCTTCGTCCCCGCCGAGAGCGCGCACATCGGCGTCGTGGACCGGATCTTCACCCGCGTGGGAGCCGCGGACGACATCAGCCAAGGGGCCTCCACCTTCATGGTGGAGATGACCGAGACCGCCAACATCCTGAACAACGCCACCCCTCGGAGCGTGGTGATCCTGGACGAGGTCGGTCGCGGCACCAGCACCTACGACGGTCTCTCCCTGGCCTGGGCGATCGCCGAAACGTTGATCACGAGGATCGGCTGCCGGAGCCTGTTCGCGACCCACTACCACCAGCTCACGGACCTGGCCCAGCCGGGAAACGGCGTGGTGAACCAGCGGGTGGCGGTCCGGGAGTGGGGAGACGAGATCGTCTTCATGCACCGCATCGAGGACGGCGGCACCGACAAGAGCTACGGCCTGCACGTTGGGCGGCTCGCCGGCCTGCCCGCGTCGGTGTTGGAGCGCGCAAGCAGGATCCTGAAGGAGCTCGAGGAAGAAGGCGAGCACGTTCGAGAAGCGCTCACCACGAGCCAGCCGGAGTCAGGAGCCGGAAAGAAGCAACTCACTCTGTTCGAGACGCCCCGGGAGAAGATCCTGAAAGAGCTTCAGCGGATCCGCACCGAGGAGATGACTCCCCTCGAGGCGCTCGGGAAGCTGGCGGAGTGGGAGAAGATGCTGAAGGAGTAGGGCAGCAAGACCAAGGGCCTCGTCTGCTGCTACTTCTTCGCCTTCCCCTTTGCGCTCTTCTCCTCCGGCTTGGGTTTGACGTTCTCCTTGGCCTTGGGCTTCGCCTCTTCCTCTTCCACCTCCTCTTCCTCTTCGCCCACCTCGACCGCGACCGGAGCGGCAGGGCCCGAATCTGCCACGAACATCAACATCGGCAGCATCTGAGCCAGCGCGGACAGCTCGACGGCCTGCTTGGCATCTCCCAGATCGCAGCTGATCTCCAGGTCGGCACCCGTCTTCTTGAAGGTCAGCCTCTTGGTGAACTTCTTCAGGAACGCCATCCGCTTGAAGAAACGGTCGGTATCCAGCTTCTTGAACGAGGCCCTGGTTTCCTTCTCGAAGAGGTCAGGGCCCTTGCTGCCGTCGGTGAACCGGATGCGCATCGTGGCCGTGGACGCCTGGCTCTTTGCACCGAGGTTGATGCGCAGCGTGAGGAACGTGGGCTTGTCGTCCTCCGTGTACCACTCGAAGGGGAACGGTACGGCGTTCTGGAGGAACTGCTTGTCGTACTGCAGCCTCACTGCATAGTAGGCCAAGGGTCGGCGGCCAACGGTGACCGCCATCAGCTCCGGGTGTGGAACGCCGCCGCGTCGCTCGCCCTTGAGCACCGGTTCCACCAGCCTCTTGTCCCCGTAAACCAGGCAGCCGGGCTTGGGCATCACCCACAGCATCGGCTGGCTCCAGTGCCTCTCCTCGGTATCCATACCTTCCTGGACGACGTTGAGGCCACCGATCTGGTTGTTGGTGCGCCGGTTGTGATCCCATTCGCGCTTGCGGGGTTTGGGCAGGGCGAGGTCACGCCCCCCCAGAAACACCGTCACTGCCAGCTGGCGGTAGGTCTCGTATCCACCCGGGTAGGTGACCTTCTTGGGCACCATGCCGATGCGGATCTCCTCGAGGTCGGTGAGGCGGAAGCCGAAGTTCCTGCGAAAGGCCGCCAGCATCGGCTTGGACACGAGGGAGCGCTCCACCTCTTCCCAGAGGTCGGTCTCCAACAGGGCGTCCATGTTGACGTAGAGCTCGCCCGTGTACTCCTCGGGAAAGAAGGACCTGGGCCCCAGTTGGACCCTTGCGGGGTCTTGGGCAGGGACGGCGGCAGCGGCGAGGAGGATCGGGATGGCGAGGTAGGTGAGGCGCATGCTCGTTCGGGGGAGTGGAGGAGGGGCGGGACAGCGACAGGCGGCCCGTTACCTCAGGACCTCACGGTTATTCGCGAGGCGCGGTCCGTCCAGAGGTCCGTTCGGTCCAGAGCATCATAGGGATCCGCCCTTCAAGTCCGAATACCCCCGAAAACCACCACCCCTAGCGAGCCAAACAGGATCGTGGGCACCCAAGAGGCCACGACCGGGTGCAAGTAGTAGTTTTGCCCGAGGTTCTGGCAGGTGAGATCGGCGCACAGGTAGCCGGCGCAGATGACGATGGACATCGCCACTCGTTCGATCCGGTTGCCCCGCTCGAAGTGTACGGCAAA
>QJVU01000400.1 GCA_003235605.1 Planctomycetota bacterium
TTCTCTGCCGACGACGGCAAGTCCGGCTTCGAGCTATGGCAGAGCGACGGCACCGCGGCCGGCACCACCATCGTCAAGAACATCGTCGGCGGAGGAGCCAGCAGCACGCCGGAGAGGTTTGCCGTTGTGGGCAATCTCCTGTTCTTTGTCGCCAGCACAAAAACCAGCGGCCAGGAGCTCTGGGTCACGGACGGCACCAGCAGGGGCACCACCATGGTGAAGGACATCAACGCCGGCCAGCCCGGGTCTACACCAAGGGAGCTGACGGTGGTCGGCAGCACCCTCTTCTTCCGAGCCGATGACGGCGCCCACGGCGAAGAGCTGTGGAAGAGCGATGGCACCAACCTCGGCACGGTGCTGGTCAAGGACATCGAGCCCGGCGGCAACACCAGCTCTTCGGTGCCTCAGGATCTGGTTGCTTTGAATGAGACACTGTTCTTTTCGGCTTTTACTTCGGCCAATGGAGCAGAGCTGTGGAAGAGCGATGGCACGGTTGCGGGCACCGTTCGGGTCACTGACATCAGGACGGGGTCCGGGGATCCCCGGGTTCGCGGCCTGGAGGTTTTGGGCAAGAACATCTTCTTTGCCGCCGACGACGGCGTGGTCGGAAGGGAGCTTTGGAAGAGCGATGGCACCACCAAGGGCACGGTACTGGTCAAGGATCTCGTACCAGGAAGCGGGAGTTCCTCCCCTGGCTTGAAGCAGGCCGCTGGCAGCATGCTCTTCTTCACTGCCTCTGATCCGGCTACTGGTACCGAGATCTACAGAACGGATGGAACAGCGGCAGGCACCATTCTTCTGCGCGACATCCGCACTGGTACCGGCAGCTCTTCGGTGAACAACCTGTTCGCCGGCCCAGTGGTGCCGGTGCTGTTCACCGCCGACGATGGTCTCGTGGGTAACGAGGTCTGGAGCAGTGACGGGACGGCAGCCGGTACCCAGCGGATCCACGACATCAACAACCCGAATCCCGGTGCTACCCAGTCCGGCCTCCCCGACCCGGGCAGTGCCGCCATGACGGATGCGGCAGCGGTCACCTACTTCAAGGCCAACGATGGCGCCAGCGGTGACGAGGTGTGGCGAACCGATGGCACGGCGGCGGGAACCTTCCTGCTGAAGGACATTGCCCAAGGCGCGGCCTCCAGCACCCCCTCGCAGTTTGCGCCCGCTGGAGCCACGGTGTTCTTCAAGGCCAACGACGGCAAGGCTGGAGACGAGCTTTGGAAGACAGACGGCAGCAGTAGCGGAACGGTCCTGGTGAAGGACATCAACCCAGGGAGTGCCGGTTCAGGGATACTGTTCCTGACAGCCGTCGGCTCCAAGGTCTACTTCGCCGCCAACGACGGCACCAACGGCACCGAGCCGTGGGTTTCGGACGGCACCGCTGCGGGTACCAGGATGCTCAAGGACATCAACGCGGGCGCCGGCGCCTCCGCTCCTTCGGCCTTCGTTGCGGCTGCCGGCGTTGTATTCTTCCAGGCCAATGACCGGGCAGGGGGAGGGTTCAACCCGCGGCTGTGGAAGACCGACGGCACAACGGCCGGCACGGTGATGGTCAGCCAGCGGCCGTTGTCACCGGTGCCCCAGATCGCCCTCGGGAACACGCTGTTCTTCCGGGCGCTGGACTCCACCAACGGCCAGGAACTCTGGAAGAGTGATGGCACCGATGCCGGCACGGTCCTCCTCAAGGACATCCGTCCGGGGAGTGGAAGTTCCTCGGTTTCCAACTTCGTAGTGGCGGGCAGCCTGCTCTTCTTCAGCGCCAATGACGGCACCAACGGCAGTGAACTCTGGAAGACCGACGGCACCACGGCAGGGACCGTCCTGGTGAGAAACATCAACCCCCTGTCCTCCGCCAACGTGACGCAGGTCACAGCCCTGGGCAACAGGGTCTTCTTCAGGGCCGATGACGGCTCTACTGGGGCTGAGCTGTGGGCGAGTGACGGCAGCGTCAGTGGGACCGTCCAGATCAAGGACATCAACAGCGGGGGTGGGAGCTCTTCGCCCGACCAGCTGGTGGCGGTTGGAAAACGCAAGGTGTTCTTTGCCGCCGATGACGGAACGACCGGCGTCGAGCTTTGGGAGTCCGACGGCACGACGCAGGGCACCAAGCAGGTCATTGACCTGCGCATGGGTGCGGACTCCTCCTTTCCCAGGGAGATGCTGCTGTCACGGGGTCGCCTGCTGTTTCACGGTGACGACGGCGTGAAGGGACGGGAACTCTACGGGTTTCATCCCGGTGCGACGGCACAGGAGATCGGCATCAGCTGCGGGGCCTCCAGTCCCCCACGGCTCGCTGCCTCGGACCCAGCCCTGGGCACCTCCATGGCTGTCGCCGTCACCAACGCGCGACCGCAGGCTGCAGGTGTCCTGGTGATCGGTGTGTTGGCAAGTCCTCCGCTCGCCCTGAGTCCGGACTGCTTGCTCTACGTGAACTTCGGTCTTCCAGCCCTGCTCCAGCAGTTCCACACTTCGGCAACCGGTGACTACTTCGTCTCGTTCCCGATTCCCAACAACGCGAAGCTCACCGGAGTGAGGCTGGCCCTGCAGGTGGGCATCGACAGTCCGGCGACACTTCCACTGGGCATTGCCCTGAGCAACGGCGTGCTCCTGACCGTCGGACTCTGATGATCCGTACGCGCCGGCGGCGCTCCGTGCCAGGCGCTCGCCGGCGCGCGGATCGAAGCAGAGAACCTGTACTGGACCAACGATCTTCGGCTGGCCCAATTGGCGCGATTCGCGCGCTCTGCCCTACCACCAGCCAGTGATCAGCGAACCGTAGGTGTATGGCCCCTGGAGGTTCGAGGGGTTCCGGTAATCCGCAAGGACATACTTCCAGGTCTGCAAGATCGGCGCCCGCGGCATGACGTTCTTGGTGGCGTTGGAGAGGCTGATGCCGGTGGCGTTTTGGTCCTTGGCAAAGGCCTGGGCGTAGAAGACCATGCCGATGGCCGATGGTGTGTAGTTGCCGGTGACGGCCGCCCGGGCGGAGTTCGTGGGACCGGCCGGCCAGTCCATGGAGACGTAGACCAGGGGAGCCAGGTAGACCGGCGAACACCATCCCGGAATCTTGGTGGTGGTGTTGCTGACCCCCAGCGCCAGGGTCACACCGGACCTTGCCGGGCCCTGCCTGGAGTTGGCCAAGAACAGCATCTCCAGACCGGGGCCGAAATTGTACGCCAATGTCAGGAGACTGTGGGCTCCGGTCTGTCCGTTGGGGATGCAGCCCACGCCAACCGGGGTCCCCGCATTGAACAGGTAGGTCTGGCCAAGCTGCCGGTCACAGCGGTAGTCGCCACCGATGACGCTGGGCTGGCCGACCCTGATCTCCCAGACCAGGTGCGCCTTGCCGCTGTAGGCGAAGAGCTTTGCGAACGGGATCTTCGCATCGAAGGGCGCCGGGGCCTGCTGCGGTGGATTCACCCAGGACGGCAGGCTCACGGACCGCCTGGGATGCACGGTGGTGGGCGCGCTGTTGTAGTTGCCGCCGAGGCTACCGGTGCCGAAGGCGTGCAGGTTGCCATAGCCGAGCTTGAACTCGACGTCGACCGTGCGGGCGACCGCCCCGTTGGCCGTGGGGAAACCCCAGGCCCGCCGAAAGCTGACGCCAGACAGCAGCTTGGCCTTGCCATACCAGCTGGCGTGCACCTCCTGGTAGTGGAAGTTGCCGTAGAAGGGCCAGGCAATGCCGCGTCCGGCGTCGTAGTCGCCGCCGCGCTGCAGTAGGCCGGCAGGGAGGGTGCTGTGGAACCTGGTCTGGGCGCCGAGGATGCCCGTGCCCAGACAGATGGCCAGGGAGAGGAAAGGTGAGCACTTGGTCATGGCACTGTCTCCGAGTGTGGGTGGTGCGAGAAGAGAGACGGCCTGGCTAGGCAACGCATGTGCCAGCGTCTGCAGAGCGCGGATCCCGTACCCGCCGGAGCCGGCCTTGCGCCTTGTTTCTCTTGTGTTCGGCCTCACTGCCCATGGACGCGAGTGCTGCGGTGCAGGGTTCACGCTGCCGTAGCGGTTACGGCATCGGAACCAAGCAACCAATACGTGCCTACCCTAGCAGTCGTGCGTAGGGGGACCTCTCCCACCAGCGGACCAGAGTCCGATGAACTCTGGGAATCGTCTCGCCAAGAATCGCTGGACCAGTACAGCCCGACACCTTCCCACTGCAGCTGCTTCCCGATGGCCAGCGTCCGCCTCGCAGCAAAGGGTCTCAACTCAAGGGTCGCGATTCCGCGGAAGACCGGCAAGCCGATCCCGCTATCTCGCCAACCGCGCCGATTCGGAGCACACGTTCAAGCACATCGGCGCCGCGCGCTTCCGCTGGCTGGGTCACCGCGGAGCACATTCGGATCCACATGCCGAACCACCATCTCAGCGGCCTGATCGCGAGAACGAGCTTGTGATTCCGATCCAAAAGGGTGAGCACGAGCTCTAACTGGTCGACGGTCGCCGGTGCGGGTCGTTGGTTTTGCGTGAAGGCCTTGGACAACCGCGCACGCTTCGTCCGAATCGAGAAGCACCTCTTCTAGAACGGCCGGATCTTCCTGTCCGGACACCGAGCCGACCGCGTGCGCAGACGGCCCGGAGGAACCGGAGAGTTTGAAAAGGCCGACCGGAAGCTGGCCGCCGGGTCAAGCTGTGCGTAGAAAGTACGTCGCGGCTCGCACCCGCCCCCAGCCTCGAAGCCGCAACCCCTTACGGAGGCGCACAATGCGGTATCTCACCATCCTCCTCGGGTGCCTGGCCCTCGCACTCCCCTGCCAGGCACAGACCCCGAGCTGGACCCAGCTCAAGCCCACCACACAGCCTCCGGGTCGCTTGTCACCGGCGATGACCTACGACTCCGCACGGCAGCGCACCGTCCTCTTCGGCGGCATCGTCACTTTTCCCGCGGCGGACACCTGGGAGTGGAACGGCAAGAACTGGACGGAGCTCGAGCCCAGCACACGGCCTCCGCATCGCCGCGGACATCCGATGGCCTACGACGCCGACCGCCAGCGCACGGTGCTGTTTGGCGGCTACGGGGTCAACGGCCTCCTGGGAGATACCTGGGAGTGGGACGGGAAGAACTGGACGAAGTTCGGGCCCACTACCTCGCCTGCAACTCGCGGAGGTCCCGCGATGGCCTACGACACGGCCCGCCGGCGAACCGTTCTCTTTGGAGGCTACCGGGGAATTTGGCTGGCAGACACCTGGGAGTGGAACGGCAAGAACTGGACCGAGGTGACACCCGTCAAGTCGCCTCCGGGCCGCTTGTTCCATGCGATGGCCTATGACTCCTGCCGCCGGCGCCTTGTGCTCTTTGGCGGGTCCGGTGGCGCCTCCGCACCCTACCTGGGAGATACCTGGGAGTGGGACGGCGAGAGCTGGAGAGAGATGAAACCCGCCGCGTCGCCCACCGCTCGCTACTCGCACGCAATGGCCTACGATTCTGCCCGTCAGCGGGTGGTCCTGTTCGGGGGGGTCACCGGGCAACCTGCTTCGGCTCTGGGCGACACCTGGGAGTGGGACGGCACGAACTGGACACAGATCAAGCTCAAGAACACGCCTCCGGCTCGCCAGGCCCATGCCATGGCCTACGACTCCGGCCGCCGGCGCACGGTGCTCTTTGGCGGCGTCAACAGCGGCCCGTTCTTGACAGACACTTGGGAATACAGCGGACCTGTGCCGGCCCTCGTGGCGGACACCTGGACGGTTTCCATTGGCACCGGCGGCACCCAGAAGCTGTTCCTGGATGCGGGTGCAACGCACGCGGCACGGCTCTACTGGGTCTTCGGCTCCGTGACTGGCACGACGCCCGGCATCACGTTGGCCTCGGCAATCGGGGCTGTGCACATCTCGCTCAATCCGGACATCTGGACAGACTACACGATCGCGTTGCCGAACACAGCGACGCTGGCGAATACGAAGGCGACGCTCGATGCCTCTGGAACAGCCCAGGCAGCCTTCAACATTCCGAAAGTCAACCTACCGAGCGGCATCGGGCTGGTGTTCCACCACGCCTACTTGGTGTACGACCAGAACAACAACTTCTACATGGCCAGCAACGCGGTGCCGCTGAAGCTGGTGAAGTAGCAGGCTTGTGACCGCGGCCAGGGCGCTGAACCCGTGGATCCGGAGCTCGCGGCGAATATCGCTCGATGCTCTTCAGCTTGGCAAGATCCTCGGGCGCGATGAACCGCTTCCGGTCGATGTCTCGAAGGTCGCTCAGAAGGAATAGCAGCGGCCCGAAGGTGAAGAAAGCGAAGGTCGACGAAGGGTACTCTTCGCGGTAGTAGGTCTCGGTGTACCCGCCATCGATAGCGATTACGGCCGTGATCTCGGACGTGTCTGCGTCAGCAAGCGATCTCGTTGCCGCCACCAGATCGGCATCATCCGGCACAGATGGCTGGCGGCACTCAGCCAGGAAGCTCCTAACATCGGGATTGTTGATGACTTCGCTGTGCGTGATCTTGCTTGCTCTCTCGATTGGCTTTCGCCCGCGTGATGAGTAGGCCACCGCTATGCCTCCCCCGGCGGCTCTAAACAAGAGAACTTGTCGATCTGCACGGGCACGATAAAGGGGTTCGAGTAGGTCTTCATGCGTATGAACCCGCGATCCGTGCACCGGCTGAGACTCTCGACGAAGTCTTCGTAGTCGTAGTACTTGCCGATCTCACGCAGCTCATCCTGATTGTTTAGATGCGACACGAACCAGTTCTTAGTGTTCTTCAGGACGTTCGACGAGATCGAGCTCACCTCCTTTAGTTGCGTACAGCAGGCCGATGGACAGCTTCGCGCCCTCCTTCGCAAGTCGATTATAGACCTGAGAGAGGTCGCGATCGTCTCGGCGCGGGAACAGGTTGTGAGCTTCCTCGCAGTAGATCTGAATGAAGTTGTTGTGCTCCATGGCGGTAAAGTTCGCCATGCTCTGAGAGAAGATGTGCCTGCACACCTGCTCCGAGAAGAACTTCTTCGTTGTGTCATCACCTAGAGACAGGTGTTGCTGTTCGGCCCCCACGGGAAGAACTGGACTTCCGAATTTGATTCGGTTGCGTCAAGAATCCGAACCGGATTCGGATTCTGGATGTGGAAGCGCTCGGCATCCCGCCGTGACGCCGAGTTCGTCGGTGTGTCCGATGGGCGCCGCGTGCGTCATGCGGGGCATGGCCGCCGGCCTGTGCCACGGCGCAGCCCTTCCAGGGTCAGGGCTGGATCGTGATCGTGAGCGCGTCGCTCGCGGAGACACCCGTCGGTGGGCAGGGCGATGGCGTGCCCGGGCCGCCCCAGAGGAACTGCGCGTTCAGCCGCAGGTTGATCAGGCTCGCGTCGTTGGGGATCGGCAGCGCGAATTGGGCGCCGCCGATCGCGTCGCTTCGCGCCGGTGCGACGAGGAACCACGGTCCGGTGGGATCGACCCAGATGCCTGCACCGAGGAGGACCACGGGCGAGGCCAGGGCGCGACCGGCCAGCCCGAGTAACCCGTTGGCGTTCACCGGCCCGTTCCCGCAGGTCAGCGCGAACTTCGAGTTCCCGATCCTCGGCATCGACGTGACGGACATCGCGAGCGGTCCCGTGCATCCGGGCGACGACCTTCCGTAGCGCACGACGCCGGTGGGCAGCAGGTCGAAGTGCGTGACGAAGCCGTCGTTGTTGCTGTTGTAGGTCGTGTCGTAGGCGCCCGACGTCGTCGGGAAGGTACTGGACGCCGTGCCACCGACGACGACAACTCCGCCCCGCGGGTCGAGTGCGACGGCGTGTGCGTCGTCGCTGGCGGTGCCTCCGAGATACGAAGAGTACTCGAGATCCGCGCCGTTGGCCGAGACCCGGGCGATGAAGCTGTCGGTCTGGCCGCCACCGGCATAGGTGGAGTCGTACGTGCCGCGGGTGACGGGGAAGGTCGTCGAGTTGGTCACGCCCGCGACGATCGCGGCGCCTCGCCCATCGAGCGCGACGGACGCGCCCGAGTCGGTGCCCGCTCCGCCGAGGAAGGTCGCCCAGACCAGCTGTGCCACACCCGTCCTGCTCGGGTCGATCCGCGCGACGAACACATCGTCGTTGCCGTTGTGGCTGGTGTCGAACGCGCCGGTCGTGGCGGGGAAGGCCGCCGACGACGTCACACCGACGACGGTCACCGTGCCCCGAGCGTCGGTTGCGAGCCCACGGGCCCACTCGACGTTCGTTCCGCCGAGGAAGGTCGACCAGACCAGCTGTTTCTGTCCGGTCTGGCTCGGGTCGAAGCGGGCCACGAAGGCGTCGTAGCCACCATGGAACGTGGTGTCGTAGGCGCCGGTGGTGGTCGGGAAGCCGGCGGCGGCGCGCCCGGCGACGGTCACCACGCCCTTCGCATCCACCGCGATCGCGTGGGCCGAGTCGTAGTTGCCGCCGCCGAGGAACGTCGACCAGCGGAGCTGGGCACTCCCGGTCCTGGCGGGATCGATCCGGGCGACGAAGGCGTCCCTTGCACCGTTGAAGCTCGTGTCGTAGGCGCCGCCGGTCGTGGGGAAGAGGCTGGAGGTGGTGAAGCCGGCGACGTTGACCACACCCTGGGCGTCGACGGCCAGCGCCTCCGGTGTTCCGGGACCCAGGTAGGTCGACCAGACCAGCTGGACCGCTCCGGTCTTGCCGGGGTCGAACCGGGCCACGAACCCGGTCCCGGCGCCGAGGTAGTTCGACTTCACGGGGAAGTCCGTCGAGGCGGTTCCTCCCACCAGCGTGACCACACCGGCCGGGTCCACCGTCACGTCGTTGGCCTGATCGTTCGCGGAGCCCCCGAGGTAGGTGCACCACAAGACCTTCGAGCCGTCGGCGGAGAGTCGGGCGACGTAGGCATCGCGGCCACCGTTGGTGACGGTGTCGTACGCGCCGGTGGAAACCGGGAAGTTTCCCGACGAAGTGACTCCCGCGACGGTGACCGTTCCCTGGGCGTCGACCGCGACCGCATCGGCGACGTCGAGCGAGGTCCCTCCGAGGAAGGTCGACCACCAAAGACCCGGGTCGATGCACAGCGAGTATCCCGCGCGGCGTTCGGGTGCCGTGAAGCCGAACCGGTTCCCGCCGCGAAGGCTGTAGCGGCATGCGATCGGTGACCGTTGCCCGGATGGCCCCGCTTCCCAACTCGACGGCACCGGCATCCGCACGGGACCGAGCGCGGTCTCGAGCACGAGTGCGCCGCCGTCGTCCACGTGCATGCCCGTTGTCCCCTCGACGGCGACCTCGACCTCGTCGAGCGGGGCGTCCGGGGTCAGCAGCAGATCGAACTCGAAGTGTCCGTCCTGTCCCCGGGTGAGCAGGTCGACCCCCGGACGGACGTTCCGGTAGCGGACACTGCCGTAGAGGGGCACGTTCGAACACCACGACCGCGGGTCGCTGCCGAGGAAGTAGTGGT
>QJVU01000103.1 GCA_003235605.1 Planctomycetota bacterium
GATGACGAGGCAAGGTCGAAGCGAGCGCCGACAGCGCGGTCCCTCCTGGAGTCGGAGTTCGACCATGACATGAGCTGGACCCCGGACGGCAGACAGGTTGCTATCGCGAGGGAGCTCTCCCGCACCTGCGGCAACGCGCCCCGCCTGGGAAGCCTGTCGGTCTTCGACAGCAAGGGCGAGCGGTGCTGGAACGTGAACGAGAACCTCGTCCCTGGGCTGGACAAGGGGCAGCGGCTCGACCTGCTCCTCGGCGTCAACCACACGGCCGCGTTCTCGTTGGATGGCAAGCACCTCACCTTCGCGCGGGAAGACTGCGTCTACCGGGTGCGCATGCCGTACGCCTCGGGAGCCAAGGCTCAGGAGCCTGTTCAACGGGTCGACGCCGTCGTGCGCTGGTGGCGGTACCTGGATCCGAAGCTCGCCATCAGCCATGACCGGCAGCGCATCACGTTCTGGGACGTCGAGAGGCTCACCCGCATCAAGAGCGTCAACGTGCTTGGCGTTCCGGGGCCTGAAAGACCGAGCCCGTTCGAGTCGCCGAAGGACCAACGGCGAGCCTGGCTGTCATGGGGGGATGATTGGCCCGTCTTCATTCACGGCGCGCACGTTTCGCCGGACCGCCGCATGGTGGCCCTGGCTTCTTCGAAGGACGTGATCCTGTTCGCGGTCGTCCGTTGAGTCAAGCATCCTCGGGGGTCTTGCTTGCCGAGCCAGCTGACCCGAAGATCATTGCGTCCCCAACCGCGGAGCATGCGATGGTCTCTGATAACGAGGATGAACTCAACGACCCTGACAAGACTGTCCGAATGGACTCCACTGCCCCCGCCGAAGATGTTGAGGTGGGAACAGTCCCGAACCAACTAGGGCCCTACCACATCGAGGGGGAGCTCGGTCGCGGTGGGATGGGGGTTGTGTACGTCGGCCTGGATGCTCGTCTGGATCGTCGTGTTGCGATCAAGATGTTGCCGGAGCGCGTCGCTCGGGATCCCCAGGCCCTGACCGATCTGGAGAACGAGGCGAAGCTGCTGGCTTCCCTGAACCACCCCAACATTGCCACGATCTACTCCCTGGAGAACATCGACGGCTTCCGGTTCTTCACCCTGGAGCTGATCACGGGAGACACCCTTGCGAAGCTGATCCCCCAGAAGAAGCTGTCGGTGGCGAAGGTTCTGCATCTGTTCCGGCAGATTGCGCAGGGGCTTGGCGCCGCACACGAGAGCGGCGTCATCCACTGTGATCTCAAGCCTGCGAACGTCCTGGTGGCGGCAAGGGAGACCCCCAAGATCCTGGACTTCGGAATCGCCCGAGCCATGGGGCGGGGTCCGAAGGCGACGGGGAAGTATCGGAGCGCCGGCACGCCGGGGTACATGAGCCCGGAACAGATTGCGGGACGGAACCCCGACGAGAGGTCGGACATCTGGGCTTTCGGGTGTGTGCTCTACGAGAGCCTCACTGGCCAGCGGGCCTTTTCGGGGAACACCACGAAGGAAGTGTGGACGGCCACCATCCGGGAGAAGGTAGACCCGGATGCGTTGCCGCCGAACCTGCCCGGTTCGGTCCGCGACATCGTGCTGCGCTGTCTGGAAAAGGACCCCGGGAGACGGCTGGCGGACATCTCGGATGCGGTCGGCGTTCTGGATGGCGCCGCGATGAGCTTCCGGTGGCAGGAGGCGGATGACGCCCTGGCGGAGACCGTGAACTGCACCCTGAAGGAGGGCGACAAGGCAGCACCCTTCGAACTGGTGTCCAGTGCCGGTGAGCGTGTCCGGTTGCAAGACATGTTGTCCCAGGGGCCCCTCGTGCTGAGCTTCTACCGGGGCAGGTGGTGCCCGGTCTGCACCCAGGAGCTGGTGTCCTTCCAGGAGCGCTTGGGAGACATCGCATCCCGAGGGGGCAACCTGGTCGCGATCTCGCCGCAGATGCCGCAGCACAACAAGGGCATCCAGGAGGAGCGGGGCCTGGCCTACCAGCTGCTGAGCGATCCAGGCAACCAGGTGGCCAAGGCCTATGGCGTGGCATTTGCGCTGCCCAACGACCTGCGCAACTTCCACCGCAACCTGGGCCTCGATCTGAAGGAGTTCAACGGGGATGACTCCTGGATCCTGCCGCTCCCGGCAACGTTCGTGATCGATCGAGGTGGCACGATCCGCTACTCGGCCACCAGTCCCGATCCCACGACCCGGCCGGACCCGCGTCGCGCGGTCCAGGTACTCGCGGCGATCGGCGGGTAGTCGCCCCTGCCTTCCGTGGACACTCAACGCACCGCGTTGATGCTCCAGTCGTAGGGGATCCACTCGATCTTCGGCTGTTTTCCTTCCTGAAGCAGGCGAGCCAGCGTGTCGTCGAATCTGGCCGCGAAGTCGAGCACCGATCCAGCGACCTGGGCAAAATCGTTTCCGAACCAGTCGTACAACCTGGTCAGGCGCAAGGTGCCCTGATCTGCATTCAGGTCGAACCACTGTTTCCGGCGATGCAGGCGCATGGCCTGTTCCCGAAGCTGTATGTCGATGTCTTTCGCCCGGTATGCCTGACGGCGAAGCGGAGGACATCCGACGCTGGCGCAGTTGATCGCGAAGTGGATCCTTGGGTCGCGGAAGCGCCCGCGCAGGTACTCGTGTTCGATCTCGTCGAGGCTCAGGCGCAGGGATCCGATCCGCCACCGCTTTTCCTTCCACCGCTTCTCCTCCGGAATGTCCCGGATCGACCCGAGAGGCCAGTGGTCGAGGATCAGGGTGAGGGTGAATGCGTTGTAGGCGTTCACCAGGAGCGCCAGTTTCTCGTCGCGACCGAGGCGCTCGAAGTCCACGCGGGCGAGCACCGCGATGTAGCCATCGAGCGCCTCCCGGTCTTGTCGGAGCTTCTGGTAGAAGACAAAGCCCC
>QJVU01000462.1 GCA_003235605.1 Planctomycetota bacterium
AGTCGGCGACACGACACCATCTGCCAGTCTGCGGCCTTGGGCCTCGGCGCGGCTTGCATGCCCCCTGAGAAGGTGGTCACGGACCGGATCCACTCGGAGGCACTGGAGCGCGCCGTCCGAGACCACCGTGACAAACAGACCCAGTACTTCGCGCTTGTCGCACTGGGTCTCATTGGCGGACCGGAGAATCTCCGCCGGCTCTTGCCGGTGTTCGAGAACGCACGTGGGCCAGCGAAGGGCTGGGCAGCACTGGCCTTGGGGTTGCTGGCATTCCATTCCGATCAGAAAGGCCCTCAGGGCGAGAGCGAAGTGCGGAACACCGTCGGCGCGGTGTTGCACAAGGCACTGCAGCGCAGCCGCAACCGTAGCAACAATGGGGCTATGGCAGTGGCTCTGGGCCTCTGCAGGTACGCGCAGGCGCTGCCAGACCTTCGCCTGCTGGCACAGAAGTACCACAGGAGCGATGAGTTGCTTTCCGGCTACGCGTGCATTGGCTTGGCGCTCATGGATGACCGGACGTCGGTACCGTTGATCTCGGGCATCATGCTCGGTTCACAGCATCGGCCGGTGCTCATGACCCAGGCCGCGATTGCCCTGGCACGGTTGCAGCACCGGGGCTCGACGGACGCGCTGCAGAAGATGCTCGCCCAGAGCGATCAGAACCTGATCCCGCTGGCGGGTATTGCCAACGCCCTGGGCTTCATTGGGGACGAGGGCAGCGTCGAGCCCTTGATCCGACTGCTGGAGAACTCCGGCAAGCCCAGCCTGCTACGGGCCTTTGCCGCGGTGGCCCTGGGGATGATTGCTGACCCACACCTAATGCCCTGGAACGCAAGCACGGCAAGCGGAATCAACTACCGGGCAAACGTCGAGACGCTCAGCAACGGCAAGTCTGGCGTACTTGACATCCTCTAGGAGCGGCGCTACTTACGTAGAAAAGAAAGCGCGATGCGGCGGAGGGTGGTGGCCTTAGAGCTAAAACCCGCAAGTTCTGGTGTTTCCGTAAACTAGTGCGGACGTATTACAACCGAACCACTGCGGTGGTTGCAGTCCCGTCCCTGCCGTTCGCTACTTCCCGGTCGCCATGTACTGGTCCTTGATGACGGTGGCTCTCTGCTGGTGCCTGGTAGCCCTGCTTACGGGGCTGATCCTGGGACGCCGGCTGCGGGAGACCCGAACGTCGCCCTGAGCCCGGATCCTGAATAGGCCTCCTCTCCGCGAGTAGGTGCGCCGGACCCGAAGGGTCCGCTTCGCCCGCCCTGGTGGCTTGCGAGGTGCCTCGGAGGTCTTGGAACGGAAGTCTGCAAGCGATGCAAACCCTCTACTTCTACTGCGCGGTGGTAGGCGGAGTGATCCTGGTACTGCAAACCGTGCTGATGATCTTCGGCGGGGGCGATGGTGACATGGACACCGATGTCGGCGTGGACGTCGACGCCAGCAGTGGCCCAGACCTGCACCACGACGGCCTCTCCGGCGAACCCGGCGACGCCGACGCTTTCGTGAAGGTCCTCTCGCTCAAGACTCTCGTTGCCTTCCTGACTTTCTTTGGCCTGACCGGACTCGCCCTCCTGGAAGCGGGCGTAGACCCCGTTTGGGCCTGCATTCTGTCCGTGGGCGCAGGCCTTGTTGCTCTCTACATCGTTGCCTGGCTGATGGCGATGCTGTGGAAGCTGCGATCCGAGGGCAACGAGGATCTGCGCAATGCCATCGGCACAACGGGCAAGGTCTATCTGCGGATCCCCGCCAACCAACGAGGAATCGGCAAGGTGACTGTGACCGTTCAAGGCCGTCAGATCACCAGAAAGGCGGTGACCACGGGCAGCGAGATTCCCACTGGTACGGTGGTGAAAGTTGTCGCGTTGAGTGGTGATGACACGCTGACGGTAAAGGCCGCTCCCACAGAGTAGGAGGTTAGCATGCTTGCTCAACTGCCAGAAGGCATGGCACCGGTGCTGTTGACTGTCGCAGCAGTCCTGATTGTCTTCTCCTTTTTCGTATTCGTGGTCAAGCGCTATCGGCGCTGTCCGAGCAACCGGATCCTGGTCATATACGGCAAGACCAGACAGGGCCAATCCGCCAAGTGTCTGCACGGTGGCGGCTCGTTCGTCTGGCCAGTGATCCAGGCGTACGACTACCTGTCCTTGGACCCGGTGCAGATCGAAGTGCCCCTGAAAGGAGCACTCTCGTACGAGAACATACGGGTGAACGTCCCGAGCGTGTTTACCGTGGCTGTTGGCACCGGAAGGGGAGTCATGGAAAACGCCGCGGTGCGCCTGCTCGGCCTGAAGCAGCACGAAATCGTGAAGCAGGCCGAGGACATCATCTTCGGTCAGCTGCGCCAGGTGATCGCCTCGATGAAGATCGAGGACATCAACCGCGACCGGGACAAGTTCCTGCAGAACATCCAGGACTCGCTCGAGGGTGAGCTCGAGAAAATCGGTCTCGTCCTGATCAACGTGAACATCACCGATATCACCGACGAGTCGGGCTACATCGAGGCAATCGGGCGGAAGGCGGCTGCGGAGGCTGTGCAACAGGCGGAGATCGACGTGGCCGAACAGCAGAAACACGGTGCCGTCGGCGTCGCCGATGCCGAGAAGGAGCGGGCCATTCAGGTCGCTGAGGCCACCAAGGTTCGCGACATCGGTACCCAGAGCGCTGAGCGGGACAAGTTGGTGAAGGTTGCGGATCTAGAGAAGGACACGAAGATCGGGCAACGGAGGGCTGAGTTCGACCAACAGGCGCGGGTCAAGGAGGAGGAGCGCAAGATGCGTATCGCCGTGGCCGATGCGGACGCCAAGGCTGTGGCTGGAGAGAACACGGCCAAGGCCGAGATCGCCGAAGCAGATGCCACGCTCAAGGTGAAGCAGGCCGAGGCC
>QJVU01000499.1 GCA_003235605.1 Planctomycetota bacterium
GAACGGTGTGTCACCTGGGAACACTGCGGTTTGTTCGGAGATCGGCTCGGAGATGTCGTAGATCTTGCTCTGCTCTGTCATGCGTCTACTACTCTGTCATGCGTCTACCCCGGCCTGTGCGCCAGGCCCTTGAACTTCTCGTGCGCTCCTTCCGCTAGGATCCCAGCGATGCGGTCAACCGCCGCGATGCACTCTTCGTCCCTGGTGTAGAAGTGCGGGGAGAGGCGAATGCCGGCCTGGGGTCGGTAGTCACACACTATCTCCTCTTCGAGCAGCGCCTGGCAGACCTCGTAGCCGTCCGGCACGTCGATGGAGACATGGCCGGCGCGGAGCTCCGGGGCCAGCGGAGTGCGCACCGCGAAGCCGTGGTGAGCGGCACGCTCCAGAATCAGGCCGGTGAGGCGCTGGCTCTTGGCCCGAATCGCAGCGACACCGATCTCGCCGACGATGCGGATTCCCTCCCTGCCGGCAAACAGCGCCGGGACATTTGGGGTGCCGTTCAGGAACCGGCCGCCATCGTCCCGGTAGTCCTGGCCCGATGTCAGGAAAGCAAACGGGTCCTTGTGGGCGGCCCAGCCGGTGAACGTGGGTTCCAGCCGCCGCCGCTCGTCCGGGTCCACGTAGAGGAAGCAGTTGCCGGGTCCGCCACACAGGTACTTCAGGGCGCCGCCGACTGCCGCATGCACGCCCCACTCCTTGAGCCGCAGCGGCACACACCCCACGGACTGGAACACGTCCAGTACAACGAACGCGCCGACCCTTCTGGCCTTTTCGCAGACGGCCCTGGCGTCTTGCAGGAAGCTGCTGCGGAAGATCGCGTGGCTGATGGGAACCAGCAAGGTGCGTTCATCGATGGCGTCGAGCAGCCGTTGCAGGTCGATGGTCACGCCCTCCTCGTCGGCGGGCACCCGGACCACATCGGCGCCCCTGCGGCGCTGCGCTTCATAGAGGTACATCACCGAAGGGAAGTTCAGGTCGGTGTAGACGATCTTGTTTCGGGGACCATCGAACGAGAAACAGGACAGGATCACCTGGCTTGCCATCGCCACGTTCTGGTGCATCGACACCGTGGTCGTGTCAACCCCGAGGATGCCCTCGATGAGGGCCGCAACCTCGTCCTTGAGCTGCCACCAACCCTCTGCCCAGGCACGTACCCCCCTGCTGTCCCAGGCATCCAGGTACTCCTGCATGCTCGCTCTGGCCGCGCTGGGCATTGCCCCCAGGGAGTTGCTGATCTGGTAGTTCGTGGTCTCCGTTATCGGGAACTCACGGCGCCAGGCCAGCAACGGGTCGCGGTCGGTACCTGTTTGGGCCATCGGGATACTCTAGCCTGCGAGTATTCTCCGGGCCATGCACCCCTGGCAACCCAACCCGGCCACACACCAACGCCGAGAAAGCGCCCGGAAGCCGGGATACGCCCCGAAAACGGCAATCCAGAGCCTTGGGCCTACGTTGCCAAGAACGCTTGTGAACGTGCGTGGTTTCTGGCTAGCCACGTCGACACTCGGGCGCGTTCTCGACAGTCACTGTCAGCGTCTTCGACGCGAACGGTAGCCGTTCACCACCGTTCGGGCTCGCTAGCGAAGGGACCCATGAAGAGAGAAGCATCCCCTCCCGTCGGCGCCGAGCGTCCATGGTGGTCTGGCGAGACGGCAATTCCACTTGCCTTGGTGCCTGACCACGTGCCAGTCCGTGATACTGGTCAGAAGGTCAGCGTCAGCACCGTCTACAACTGGTGTAGGTGTCGGTGCCCATGGGGTTCGATTGCGACGCCTCAGGTCGGGGCCAGAGACAGCCTGCGACCGCAGTCGGATCTGGATCAGCGAGGGTCCCTCAGCGCGGCGAACTCGTCACCTGGCAGCATCGTGGCAACACCATCCAGACGTACCTCCAGCAACGGCGCTGTGGCCCTGGTGTCTCTATGGAGTCGAAGCTCCAGTGCGCCGCGAGTCGGGCTGAGGACGGTGACGTGCTGACCCGTATGAACGTCGGTGGTTCCATGCACGATCCGGCCGTCGACAAGAACCGAGCCACGCGCAGCCATCATGAGCAGGCCATGGGATTCTCGAGGGGCTCCGCTGGTCCCCAGTGGCACACGCACGTGGGGCATCACGCGCACGACGCGGCCGTCCTGGATCACCGCCCAGATGCCTTTCGGGGTGCCAGCCGCTTCGCCCCCCTGGACGTCAAGCTCCAACGCGCGGCCCATGGCCAGTCCCACAACAGCCACGACCACCGGGAACAGACGGTGCACCAGGCGCGGTCGTGGGCGCGGCATCCCCAGGATTCCGCGAACCCGGTCCATGAAGGCACCACTGGCGGACCCAACGGCCAGCGACAGTGGCGAGGTCCCTGCCGGCACACCATTGCGCAGCTCCTCGAGGCGCATCAAGGCCCGCGCATAGGGGATCGGCGTACGAAGTTCCTGCACCACGACGGCGTCGCAGCGCATCTCCCGCAGGCTGCGTGACCACTTCCCCAGCCACCAGCAGGCCGGATGGAAGAACAGCACTGCACGGAGCACCTGCTCGAAGAGGTTCCAGGCCGGATCACGGTGCTGCACGTGGGTGTGCTCGTGGGCCAGAACCGTCTCCAGTTCCTGCGCTGTCAGTTCCTGTACGGCATGTGAGGGAAGCAGGATCATCGGGCGCAAGGCACCGAACACCATCGGTGACGAGACCTCTGTCGACACTGCCACGGGTGCCCCTCCAGTACGCCGAGACATCCCGCGCACGAGCGTGGCGTTGCTGCGCAGGCTGGCCAACCGCACGAGGCCTGCCAGGACCCGGACCAGGAACAGCGACGTCCCCAACAGCCAGAGGAGGCCCAGCAACGGGGCGATGTTGTCGAGGCCGGCCGCGACCGCCGGCAGGTACAGTGCCGAGGGGAGAACTTGGACCACCGGCAACAACGTCTCGACCCTGCTGGTCACCTCCGTTGTTGCCGTTGCGGTCCGCCCGATAACCGGAGCCACGTACCACGCCAGGTTTGCGGCCAACAACACGGCAAGCAGCAGCTCGCTGCCGACCACGATCCGGTGGCGAAGGCGCGGCGAGCATCCGGCAACCGCGTGTGTCAGCATCGCCGTCAACGCAACGATCAACATGCCCTGCCAGACCAGGGCCACGACGCAGCCACCAAGGGCTGCCAACATGTCGTGCCACGGACCCTGCCACATCACGTGTCTTCCCTGTCTTCCAGGTCCTTGATCAACTGGCGGATCTCGTCCAGCTCTTCAGCCGACACCTTGCCTGAGTTCAGCGCCTGCACAACCAGGCTCTTGGCAGAACCGTCAAAGGCTCGTTCCAGGAGACCGCGGAGGAGGCGCCTCTGGGTCTGGTCCTGGCTCGCCGTCGGGGTGTAGACATGCGGCCGCCTGCTGTCATCGCGTCGGACCAGGTTCTTCTCCAGCATGATCTGCAGGAGCTTGAGAACGGTCGTATACCCGGTCGCCTCCCGCCTGCTGAGCTCGTCGTGCACCTGACGCACCGTGCTGGGCCCCAGGCGCCAGAGCGTGCTCAGGATCCTGAGCTCGGCCGCGGTGGGTTCGGAGCGCCGTCGTGGAGCCATGGCAGTGATTCTACGAATCTACCCGGGGTCACGAAGAGCTTCGTACTTTTCACGAAAATCTTCGTATTGCTACGACGGCCTTCGTACCCGGCCACGTATCAGCCGCAAAGACCCCACACCAGACAGGAGCAAGACTATGCAAGCTCTCCGCACTCTTCCTCACCGCACCGCGGTGGCACTATCCCTGTTGTCCCCGTTGGGCATCTGCGCCGCGTTACCCGGCCAGTCCGGGAAACAAGACAAGGCCCCACAGCAGAGCGTTCGCTCGTTGGTCGAGCAGTTGCGCGACGACGAGGCCTGGTGGGATGCCCGGAGCTGTCTCCTGCGCCGCGCCACCACCGACCAGCAGGCGGTCCTGCGTGCCGTGTCCGCGGTGGTCCGGTCCGACAAGGGAATTGTGCAGAAGCGCGCACGGTTCGTCCTCGACACGTTGATCGAACAGCATGTGCGCGCCTTCAAGCAGCGCGAACGCCTTCAGCAGTTGGAGGTGGTCAAGGACACCTTTGCCAAGCTGCAAGATGACTCTGGCAAGACAGGGCTCGAGGCCATGCAGAAGGCCTTGCGGGACCTCGAGAAGTGCCTCGCTACCGAGAAGCCTTTGAACATGCCGCCGCTTGGCGTGCCGATCGCGCCACACCGTCCGGACACGCCGGCCAGACCAGCAGGAGCCGACGATCTCAGCAGCAAGTACCGCAAGATCCAGGTTGGCGACAAGACGGTCCTGGTGCCAAAGGATCAGCTCGGCGATGACGACAACTACAAGGCCGAGTTCAAGGACGGCAAGCTGTACGTCTATCGTCTCCCAAAGAAGAAGGGCGAGAAACAACAGGACAAGAACGCCGACAAGAAGGACGGCGAGAACCAGGAATCGAACCAGGAATCCAAGGGGCAAGGGCAGCAGAAGACCCCCAAGCAACAAGAGCGGTAGTGCTCCGGCGAGCCAGCAGGCAAGACGGCCAGGGCGGAACATGAACGCGTTGTTGTGTTTCTTGGTCTCCACCGGACTTCCGGCGCTGCAAGCCGACCAGCAGCAGGCCGAAGCCGCCGCCATGAAGGGCCTCCGCTTCCTGGCACGTACCCAGCAGCAGGATGGCGGCTGGCCGGTTTCCGGCTTCACCCCGCAGGACCGACTGGCCGACGTCGCTCTGTGCGCGCTGGCATTTCAGGCTCAAGGCAGCACCGTGAAGGGTGGCGAGTTCAGGGAACCCCTGCGCCGCGCTGTGCGGTTCCTGCAACGACATGTGCCGGCGCGAGGACCCCTCATGGTTGAAAAAGCGGCCGGACCGGTGGCTAGCTGGCAACGCTTCGAGAGCTGGTACGCAGCACTGGCGGCGTTGGCGTTGAGCGAGGTGCACCTGTGCCAGCCGTCGGCCTTGAACGAAGGTGTTCTCAGGAGCCTGGCCGAGCGCCTGCGCTTCCTGCGCAAGCCCGGCGGCGCCTGGTGCCACGACCTGGAGCCCAAGGTGCGGCAGATCAAGGGGCTCGGCAAGGCCACCTACTCGGACGACATGGTGGCGGTGACCAACCTGTGCGTGCTCGGTCTCCTCCGCATCCGGGCCGCAGGCATCGAACTGCCCACAGGCACGCTCGATGACAGGCTGATCGCCTATTACGACGAAACCCAGAACGAAGACGGTGGTTTCCAGTACGGGCGCAACCACGTCTGGCTGCCGGCCAAGAAGTCAGAACCCGGCCGCACGACCGGAGCCTTGCTGGTGTGCGTCGATCTGTTCGGCCCTTTCGATAACCGTTGCCATCTGGCGGCGCGGTACCTGGAACAGAACTTCGCCGAGATCCCGTTCAGCAGCGGTCATGGCGGCAACCCGTTCCTGATCAGCTATGTGACGGGTGCGTGGGCATGTGCCAAGTGGAGCACTTCGTTCCGAAGCCGCTTTCTCGAACGGTTCGGCTCGGACCTTCGCCGTCGCCAGCGGGAGGACGGCAGCTTCCAGCTGACCGGGAACGCCTGGACAACGAAGGCCAACAACACCGCCGGCGCCGTGCTGTGCCTGTTGGCAGGCCAGGGCAAGTTGAGCTTCACTCGGCCACAACCCTGGTCAGCGACGATCGACCGGCAGGTAGGCGCATTGCGGGGCGCGAGGAAGAAACCGGCGCAGGAGAAGATCCGGAAGGAGAGGATCCAGGGGGCATGGAAGTGGCTTTCCCAGCAGCGTCACAGGGACGGCTACTGGGATGGCAGGTGGGGAGACCGCCACGTGGATCTGGCCCTCACCGGTGCCGTGGCTCTTGGGATGCTCGCAAACGGAGACCGTCAGCGCCGCGGGATCGTCCAGGAGGCGGTCCGACACCTGGCAGCCGAGGTAGACAAGCTGGCTATCGGCGGGTGGAAGCCGGGCGGCCGATCACACCTCGGTTTTCAGCTGCCCATCGCGTTGGTTGCGCTGTGTGCCTATGGACAACGCGACCCCGACATCGTCCAGGCCGTGCGCCACGCCATCGACCGTCTGGTGGCGACGCAGTGGAGTGACGGTGGTTGGTCCTATGACAACGACCCCGCTGGCCGAAAACTGTACACGCTCCTGTCGACAACGACTGGTGCCGTCGCGGCACTGGCGGTGGCCCGACGGACGGGCTACGCGGTGCCCAAAGACACGATCACCAAGGGTCTGGAGTACTTGCGGGCATGTGCCACTGACGACGGTGGCCTGGGCTACTGCCCCGACCCGAAGCATCCGATCCTGGCAAGGGACCGCAGGCGCTACGCCCGCTCGGAGCCCGGGCGGACGTTTGCCGCGCTGGGCGCGATGTGCCTCGTCGGGACGGGCCGGGATGTCATGGTCCGCAAGGCCATTGCCAACCTGAGGCCACAGCTGCGCACGTGGGCTCAGGACGAAGTCGGCCAGCATCTCTGGTTCAACATTCTCTGGGCGTCCTTCGCAGAGCCGCTGCTGCCCGACTCGGTACGCAGCGAATGGCAGGACACACTCGCAACCGTGCTCGCCCGGCAAGGCAAGGATGGCTCGTTTGCCTGGTCCGGATTGGCATGGTCCGCAATGTTGTCCAGTGATCCGATGCAGGATCGGTTCGCCACCGGTGTTGCCCTCTACCTGCTGGCGCAGTCGCGGCTGTAGGGCTAGATCGCGCAGCGACAGCATGGTGGATTGTGCTCCACGGCCCTGGCAGCTTGACCGAACGAGCGGCCCCGGACCCAACTGAACCTCCGCCGACTGCTGGTCCATGGCGCACGAGGTAGTGGGCCTTGCGGCTGCGTATGATGCGGGCCTGGCCGCTGCTGGGCGTCCAACCTCGGGGAGCCCGGGGTACATGGGCTTCACGCCCTCAGAATCCGGGGTCACCCGGGCAGGGGGTGGCTTCTCAAGTCTGGTCTCGGCAACGGATTGTAGTACCTTGGTGAGTCAGGTTGACGATGCACCCCTGGCACGACATCCCCTTTCAGGAAGCCTCGGTTGCCGACGGATTCACCGTGGTGATCGAGGTCCCGCGGGGCAGCACCAACAAATACGAGCTGGACAAGGACACGGGCTTGTTGCGCCTGGACCGAGTCCTGCACAGCGCTGTCCACTACCCGGCGGACTACGGTTTCATCCCGCGTACCCTCTGTGACGATGGCGACCCCCTCGATGTCCTGGTGCTGTGCCAGGAGCCAGTACTGCCGATGACACTGGTCCGAGCTCGCGCGATTGGCATGTTCCAGATGCGCGATGAGGCCGGCGAGGATGACAAGATCGTGGCTGTCAGCCTGGGCGATCCGGCGTTTCGTGGCTATGGTTCCCACAAGGATCTGCCCTCGCACGTGATGGCCCAGATCCAGAGGTTCTTCCAGGACTACAAGATCCTGGAGCAGAAGCCCGTCACCGTCGACGAGCTTCTGGGCCCCGAGCGGGCGGTACGCGTCATCCGTGAAGCCGCACGAATGTATGCAGACAAGTTCAGCACAACCAGAGCGTAGGCGGTCCTCATCGGTCAGGATCCTGCTCGGTGTCCTGATCGTCTCGATCCTCGCGCCCGTCCTCCTGTTGATGGTGACCTGGGCCACCCTTGCCATCTACTTCTCCAACCTGCCATGGCAGTCCGCGCGCCTGGGCTTGGCCGTGGTCTTTGCAGTCGGCACGGCAGCCGCTTTCGCGATCCTTCCCCGCCGGTTGCGCACGTTGACGTGGTTTCTCGGCGCCTTCGCTCTCGTGGTGGTGTGGTTCGCCCTGATCCCCGCTTCGAACCACCGCGACTGGACGCCGGATGTAGCCCGGGAGCCTCATGCCACGATCGAAGGCAACAAGGTTACCGTCTTCGACATCCGTGACTTCGACTACCGATCCGAGACCGACTTCACATCGCGTTACTACGACAAGACGTTCGACCTGGAGAAGCTGAAGCACGTCGACTTCATCCTCTCCAGCTGGGGCGTCAAGGACATCGTGCACACGATGCTCTCCTTTGCGTTCGAAGGCGGTGACCATCTGGCCTTGTCGATCGAGACCCGCCGGGAGAAGGGAGAGCCCCAGACCGCCATCCGTGGCTTGTTCAAACAATACGAGCAGATCTACGTCCTCGCCGACGAACGTGACCTGTTGCGGCTGCGCACCAACTTCCGGAAGGAGAAGGTTTGGGTGTATCCCACCAACGCCACGCCAGAACAGGCCAGGGACCTGTTCCTGGACATCATCAAGACCGCCAACAGGCTGCACGAGAATCCGCGGTTCTACAACACCCTGTGCGACAACTGCACTACCGGCATCGTGCCGCATCTGCGCAACATTGGACTGAAGCAGCCGTTCGACATCCGCCTGATCATGAACGGACTGACCGACCAGCTGGCCCTGGAAGCCGGGTGGGTCAACTCCCATCTGCCCCACAAGACGGAACAGGACATGGAGAAGATCCGGGAAGCCCACTTCGTCAATCCGTATGCGCAGGCTTCAAACGCTGCCGAAGGCTACTCCCGGCGCATCCGTGCCCACCTCACGGATCGCTGATTCCGAGCATCATTCGTACTGCCTCCAACAGACCAGTGTCGGCACCGAGACGCTCGGCTTCCTCGAGCACCCGCCTGCCCTCTTCCTGTCGGCCGAGATAGAAGAGGGTCTGGGCCAGGTGGAGACGCGGTCCGGCTTGCCAGGGCAAGAGCTCGACTGCGCGCTGCAGGTGCTCGAGCGCCTCTCCGAAGCGGCGCCGCTGCGCCAGCAGGGTACCGAGGCGGTTCCTGGCCTCGCCCAGTTCCGGCAGGCGGGCCACCGCATGCCGGAACGCCCGCAACGCCCGCCGCGGGTGGGACAGTCGCTGGTGCACGATGCCGAGGAACAACCATGCCTCGCCGGCGCCCGGCTGTCGGCGCACGAGGCGCCTGGCGCGTCGGAGGGCGCCGGACAGATCCTGGCGACTGAGGGCGTCGTCCAGGTCCCGCAGATCGCGGAGAGTCCCGGGAGCGTGAGTCAGGCGCAGCAGGCGCTCAGCCTCCTGTCGCACCGGAGGCGCAGGGTCATGGGCCAGGACCGCATCCAGCGCTGGCCGCGCCGCCGCTCCGTCACCAGAGCGCATCAGCATCCGCGCCTTCTCCAGCCACAGGGAAGCATCCCGGGGATGGGCCGCCAGAGCCCGGTCCACGACCACCGCTGCCTCCTCGCAGCGATCCCGCTCGGTGAGCTCTGCAGCCACGACCCGTGCCACGTTGAGGGGTAGGTCCTCGTGCGCCACCAGCTGGTCGAGGGTGGCCACCTGGGCTTCGTGATCGCCGGTGCGCTGCTGCACGACCGACAGCTGGGCCAAGATCTTGGGGCTGCGATTG
>QJVU01000058.1 GCA_003235605.1 Planctomycetota bacterium
ACCAAGCCGGACGGGATCGCCTCGGTGCGCGGCACCGTCCCGCTCGCGGAGATGTTCCAGTACTCCACGACGCTGCGAAACCTCACCCAGGGCCGCGGACACTACTCGATGGAACCCCGCTCCTACGAGCCGGTGCCCGAGAGCATCGCCGCCGAGCTGGTCGACCACATCTGACAGGCGGTCCGGAGGCGGAGGCCAGTCAGAACAGTTCGATTCCCTCCTGGGAGATGGCGAAGAACACGCACTCGCCCTCCTCCAGGGCCACGGGATGATGTGTCGAGCCGTCCTCGTAGCGCACGTACTCGCCGGCGCGATGCTCACCGGACTCGTCCCGGTAGCCACCCTGCAGAATGAACAGCTCCTCTGATCCCTTGTGACGATGCTTGGGGTAGCTGCAGCCCGGAGCCATCTTGATCAACACCGCCGCGTGTCCGGTCTCGCGGTTGCTGTGGAGGAAGTGTATCCAGACACCATGGTGCCTGGTTTCCTTGAAGGGGATGCGGGAAAGGTCCATGTGCCGCTATTGTTGCCCGGGCCCATGGTCTCTGAAAGCTGGTCCATCAAGGTCCACAAGGACTATCTCAAGTTCAGCGCCGCCCACTTCCTCATCTTCGCGGACGGCACCGCCGAGCGATTGCATGGCCACAACTACAAGGTCTACGCCGAAGTAGAGTCGGCTCTGGATGCCCAGGGTCTGGTGCTCAACTTCCAGGAGATCAAGCCGCTCATCCGCGAGATCTGCGACGAGCTGGACGAGCACCTGCTGTTGCCCGGAGAACACCCGGTGTTGAGTGCCGAGCGCCGGGACGACGGCCAGATGGAGATCCACTACCGAGATCGCCACTATCTGATTCCGGCCAACGAGGTCATCGTGCTGCCGGTCAACAACACCAGCGCCGAGAACCTGGCCTGGTACTTGGGAAAGCAGCTGCTGGAGCGGGTACACAGGAGGTTTCCGGGTGTGAGCCTGAAGCGCGTCTCCGTGGGGGTGGAGGAGACCTCCGGCCAGCAGGGCGTGTTCACGCTGGAACTGTAGACCCAGCCCGAGTACGACCAGCCGCCGATGGCCGCGCTCGTCGCCGTTTGTGTCCTGGCATGCTTCTTCCTGGGCTACCGGTTCTACGCGCGCTTCGTCGGTGAGCGCATCTACCAGGACCAGGAGGACATCCAGACTCCGGCCCACGAGTTCGCGGACGGCCGTGACTTCGTTCCCACCAACAAGAGCATCCTCTTCGGCCACCACTTCACATCGATCGCCGGCGCCGCGCCTATCATCGGGCCGTGCGTGGCCGCCTACTGGGGAGTTCTCCCCGCCCTGATCTGGGTGGTCCTGGGCACGATATTCATGGGCGCCGTGCACGACTTCGGCGCCCTGGTCGTCAGCATTCGCGAAAAGGGCCGCTCGATAGCGGACATCGCCGGCAACGTCATCACGCCACGGGTCCGGACGATGTTCCTCTGCTTCGTGATGGTGCTCATCTGGCTGGTCCTGGCCGTGTTCTCCATGGCGATCGCCGGCCTCTGGGTCAGCACGCCCTCGTCGGTGGTGCCCGTGAACATCGGCATCGTCGTGGCGATGCTCATGGGCTGGCTGCTCTATGTGAAGAAGGTCCCCGCACTGTTGCCTTCGCTGATTGCGCTGGGCCTCCTCTACTTCTTCATCTGGGTCGGTACCGAGCTGCCCGTCGACCTCAAGGAGAGTGCCGACGCCAGCATCTTCGGTCTTGGCTACACCAGGACCGAGGCAGAGCGTTTCTGGATCATCTTCCTTTTCGTCTACTGCGCCTTCGCCAGCCTACTCCCTGTTTGGCTGCTGCTTCAGCCCAGGGATTACGTGAACAGCCATCAGCTTCTTGTCGGCTTGTTGCTGTTGTTCTTGGGCCTGATCTGGCGGCACCCGGATTTCGATGCCCCCTGGATCCGGACCGAGGGCGAGGGGGCTCCACCGATCATCCCGATGCTGTTCGTGACCATCGCCTGTGGCGCGATCAGCGGTTTCCACGGCCTGGTCTCGTCAGGCACGACTTCCAAGCAGATCAGCAGCATGCGCCACGCCCGCTTCATCGGCTACGGCGGCATGTTGGGGGAGGGGAGCCTGGCCCTGGCCGCGACCATGGCTGCGGTCGCGGGCATCGGTCTGGTGGGGGTCTGCGAGCTGATTCCGGGTAAGACCGCAGAACTGAGCTGGAGCTACTACTACTCCTCCTGGAAACAGGCCGGCGCCCTCAAGGCCAAGGCCTTCGTTCTCGGTGGAGGTCAGTTCCTGCGGGAGCTCGGCATCCCGGCAAGCTTCGCCGTCACGACGATGGCCGTCCTGGTGATCTCGTTCGCCGCCACGACCCTGGACACTGCCACCCGCATCCAGCGGTTCATCATCAGCGAGTTGGGCGCGGCGTTGGGGATCCGTCCTCTCACCAACCCGTACCTGGCCACGCTCCTGGCGGTCGTCCCCGCCGCCGCCCTGGTCTTCTTGACCGCGCCGGACCCGGCGACTGGCGAGGTCAAGCAGGTGGGCTGGATCCTCTGGCCGGTTTTCGGCGCTTCGAACCAGATGCTGGCAGCCCTCACCCTGCTGGTCATCAGCCTCTACTTCTGGTTGCGCAGGCGTCCGATCCTGCCGCTGCTGATCCCCATGGTCGCAATCACCGTGATCACCGTCTGGGCGATCCTGCTGAAGACAGCGGAGTTCCAGGCCGCTGGGAACTGGCTGTTGGTGGGCCTGAACTGCCTCATGTTGGCGCTGATCCTCTGGATGCTCCTGGAGGGGTTGGCGATGGTGCTCAGGATTCGCTGGGGAGCGGCGCCGCCGCAGCAGTCGTAACAAGTCCTGTCAGGCGGAGCCTGCCCTCCGCCCTCCGCGCTACAGGTGCTCCC
>QJVU01000091.1 GCA_003235605.1 Planctomycetota bacterium
CCGTTCGTCCAGGACCCATGCCGCCGTGCGGTGCAGCCGCCGCTGCACCTCTGCGGGCACCAGCTCCAAGATGGCACGGCGGAAGTCCCGGTGGCGAAACGTGCCGGTTCCAGACCGGGTGACGATTACCCGGTCCTGGAACACCGACAGGCTGGCCAGGGTGGCCAGCTCGGTGCGACCCGCCAGAGCGGCCAGGTCTACGATGGAGAACTGCTGCCCAAGGATGGCACCCGCCACGTGCACGTAGCGCTGGTCCGGTGTCAGCTCGTGCATGCGGTGTTGGAGGAGCTCCAAGAGCGTGCCCGGTGCCGGCAGCTCCTCGAGCTGTGTGGTCAACGTGTACCTCCCCGGGCGGCCGGCGAGCTTGCCGCGGGCACGCAGATCCGAGAGAGCCTCCAGGAGGTTGCCCGGCGATCCCTCGAGCGTCGCGTAGGCTTTTCCGAGCAGCGTCCGGGGTGCCTCCCCGGCCTCGAACAGGTGTTCCCCCAGGGACATGAAGTGCGCCTGGGACAGCCCGCCAACGGGCATCGTGAGCAACCCCGGCCGTGGCGCCTCGGCTCGCAGGGAGGTAAGGAGCAGCAGGATCCGCCGGTCCCTGATCGAGTGGACGAGCCTCTCCACCACCAGGCGCGCGGTGGTGGAGAGCTGTTCCGCGCGGTCGATGCGCAGCACCAGCGTGCGCTTGTCGCCTGGCAGGGAGAGCAGCACCCGGGCCACCAGGTCTGCGCGTTCCTCCGGGCTGGTGCCCATGTCCCGGGCGCAGGCCATGGCCGCCAGGCGCAAAGCCTCTTGTTCCGAAAGGGAGGTCTCCCCCTGGATGCGCGCCGCCAGCCGCGCCTGCGCGTTGGGGGAATCCGCCTGCTCCCCGCCCAGGAACCAATCCAGCAGCATCTGGCTGAAGACGCGCGTGCGCTGCAACCCGCGGCCCGCCTCCGCCTGGCCGCCCAGGAACAACAGGTCCTGGCGTCGTGCCAGCCACGGTTCCAGGAACTGGTCGAGAAGCCGCCGGCGGCCCATGCTCCGAGGTCCGTTGATCTGCACCGCGGCTCCGCGTCCTTCCATGGCGCCCCGGAGGAGCTGGTTCAACTGCGCCAGCTCTCGCCGCCGCCCCACGAAGGGTGCCTCCGCGGGCCGCTTCATGGCGCGAAGGCGTCGTTGGGAAGCCAGCGTCGGTGCCCGGCGCTCGTGGCGCTGCCAGTACCGGGAGCGCTCGCCCCGCTCCAGGGCCAGGGCCACCTCGAAGGCACTCTCCGGGCGGGCCGCGGGGTCCTTGGCCAGCAGGTCCCGGATCAGCTGTTCCAGCAGCGCCGAGATCCGGGGCTTCAGATGGGAAGGCCGTGGCGGTGCCTGGCTCAGATGTGCGTGGATGATGTCGTCCACGGTCATCTGAGGCCGAACGAACGGATGGTGTCCGGTCGTGACCTCGAACAGCACCACCCCCAGGGAGTAGAGATCGCTCCGCGGCGTTGCTGGCCGCCCGCGGAGCACCTCGGGGGCCGCATAGGAGAGGCTGCCCGAGAACCCACCCTTGCTCCCGGCTCGACGGCGGAAGCGACGGGCCAGCCCCAGGTCCATGACCTTCACCTGGCCCTGCTCGGTGAGGGCCAGGTTCTCGGGCTTGATATCCCGGTGCACGACCCCGAGACGATGGAGCGCCCAGAGACCTCGGGCGGCGTCGCGACCGATCCGCCGTGCCAGTTCCTCCACCGCGGAGCCCGACTGCTGGAGGAACGCCCTCAGGCTCTGGCCGGAGACCACCTCCATCACCAGCAGCGCCGCGTCGGGGTCCGCGGCGTGGATCTGCACCAGGTGCGGGCTCTCCAGGGAGAGGCCAAGGCGCCCTTCCTCGGCCAGGCGGAGCCTTGCCTCGGGGTCCTCGCGCAGCTCCGGAGCCAGCACCTTGATGGCCACCTCGCTGCCGGCGGCAACGCCGTCCTCGGATTCGAGGACCCTGGCCCGGTACACGCTCCCGCTCTGGCCGGTTCCCAGCTCGGCGATCACCTGGAAACGGCCCGCGATCACCGAGCCCGGCAGGGGCGCATTGGAAATGCGCTCTTCGTTCGTAGATTCGACGCCCACGGTTGGTTCTGCTTCGCCTCCCAGGAGGGATCGTCTCATACGGAGCATTCTTGGCAATCCACCTCTACAACACCCTGACCAACCGCCTGGAGCCCTTCAGGCCCCTCGTCTCGGGCAAGCTACGGATGTACCACTGCGGTCCGACGGTCTACTCCTCACCGCACATCGGCAACTTCCGGGCCTTCCTCCTCGCGGACCTCTTGCGCCGTTTCTTCGAGGACCAGGGGTACGAAGTGCTGCAGGTGATGAACGTCACTGACGTGGGCCACATGACCGCCGACGACGAGGACGCCGGCGAGGATCGCATGGAGCTGGCCTCCAAGCGGGAGAAGCTGGATCCCTGGCAGATCGCCAGGAAATACGAAGGGGAGTTCCTCGATGCGCTTCGGGCCCTGCACTTTCGGATGCCCCACCACATCCCCCGGGCCACCGAGCACATCCGGGAGATGGGGGAGATCATCGAGGGGTTGCTCCAAGAGCAGTACGCCTACCAAGTCAACGGCAACGTCTACTTCGAGATCGGGAAGTTCCCTGCCTACGGCAGGCTCTCGGGCAAGGTCCTCGAAGACCTCGAGGAGGGCGCGCGCATCGCCGTGAACGAGGAGAAGAAGGATCCCCGGGACTTTGCCCTGTGGAAGGTGGACGAGAAGCACCTCATGCAGTGGGACGCCCCGTTCCCGGGGGGGCGGCGCGGCTTCCCGGGCTGGCACATCGAGTGCTCCGCGATGTCGATGAAGTACCTCGGGCAGAGCTTCGACATCCACACCGGTGGCGAAGACAACCTGTTTCCCCACCACGAGTGCGAGGTCGCCCAGTCCGAGGCCTTTACCAAGAAGCCCTTCGTCCACACCTGGCTGCACGTCAAGCACCTGATGGTGGAGGGGGAGAAGATGTCCAAGAGCCTCGGCAACTTCTTCACGGTGCAGGACATCCTGGACAAGGGGTACTCCGGCGTGGAGCTACGCTACGCGCTGATGCGGGTGCAGTACCGCCAGACCATGAACTTCACCCTGAAGGGCATGGAGGAGGCGCGCACCGCCATCGAGCGGGTGCAGAACGCCCGCCGGAAGCTGGTGCGGGTGCGGGAGGGGAAAGAGTCGGGCCCGGACGACCTCACGCCCGCGGCAGCCAAAGCGGATGAAGAGTTCACCGCGGCGCTCTCCGACGACCTGAACGTGAGTGGGGCGCTGGCAGCGGTGTTCGGCCTGGTGGGCGAGGTGAATCGGGCCCGGCCAACCAAGGGCTCGGCAGCCCGCGCTCTCGGGACCTTTGAACGCTTCGAGGGCGTGTTGGGTTGCTTTGGCGCCGAGCCAGCAGCTCACGAGGAGGCTCCCAAAGAGCTTCAGGCGCTGCTCGAGCAGCGACAGGCTGCCCGAAACACCAGGGATTTTGCCACCGCCGATCGCCTTCGGGACCAGATCCAAGAGCAGGGTTGGAAGATCGTGGACACCAAGGAGGGCGCCCGGTTGGAACGCATCTCCTGACCCCCGGATGTTGCGACCCGAATGACCCCGGATGTTCCGACGCGAGCCCTACCGACTGTTCTTCCCCCTCGGCGTCCTGCTGACCTGGGCAGGCATCCTGCATTGGCTGTTGTTGGCGCTGGGCTTCCTGGGGGAGTTCAAATCGGTCTTCCACAGCCTCGTCCAGATCCAGGGGTTCTTGGGGTGCTTTGCCGTGGGCTTCCTGTTCACCGCCATACCCCGGCGCACCGGCACCGAGCCTCCAGCAACCTGGGAGATCGTGGTCGGGGTCGTCTGTCCGGTGGGAACCACCGTGGCGGCCTGGTACCACAAGCTGGCGGTCTCGCAGGTGTTCTGGGCAGCGCTGTTGGTCATGTTGATCCTGTTTGCGTTTCGGCGCTTCCGCAGTTCCACCGCCGAGAGGCGTCCGCCGAACTCCTTCGTCTGGGTGCCGATGGCTCTGCTGATGGGCCTCTCCGGCACGGTCTTCATGGTGATCTACGGCATCGCCGAAGCCCGCGGTGAGGCCGCATGGCACTGGCATCAGTGGGGGCGCCTGTTCATCCTCCAGGGTGTGTTCCTGGGACTGATCATGGGTCTGGGGGGCATGATCCTGCCGTTGATCACCTGTGGGGATGCGCCGCCGGACGCACGCCCGACGGACCGCTGGGTGCGGGTCTTGCACGTGCTCACTGTGCTGGCACTCATCCTCACGTTCGCCGTCGAGGTGTACAGCGACGATAGCTTGGCCTTCGCCCTGCGCGGCCTGCTGGTGCTCCTCGTCCTGCTCCTGGGAGCGCGCATCTGGCGGCTGCCGAGAAAGCCCGGCTGGCACCGCTGGCTGGTGTGGCTGTCGGCCTGGGCCATTCCCGTTGGCTACCTGGTGGCCGCAGCCGTGCCTGCCCACCCCCAGGTCGGGCTGCACGTGGTGTTCATCACCGGCTTCGCCCTCATGGCGCTTTCCGTTGGCCTGCACGTGAGCCTTGCCCACGGGGGCCGTCCGGACCTGGTGCACGGGCGGCCCTGGCAGGTTCCGGTGTTCGGCCTGTTGATCCTGCTGGCGGTGGTGTTCCGGGGACTGGCCGCCTCCAGCCCGCACCAGCAGAACCTCTGGCTGGGCAGCGCAGCCACGATGTTCCTGACCGCAACGGTGGTCTGGTTCACCCTGGCGGCGAAGGGGTACGCACGGCGCGCCCCCGCCTGAATGCCAGCACCCTGGGCTGTGTCGACTATCATCCTCTCCACGGACCCATGCAGGACACCGACACGCTGATCCAACGTGCGTCGGAGGGCGATGGCAGGGCGGTGCAGTCGCTGCTCGTCCGCCACCTGCCCACGTTGGAGGCATATGTCCGGCTCAAGGCCGGTCCCCTCGTGCGGCGGCGGGAGTCCATAGCCGACCTCGTGCAGTCGGTGTGCTGCGACGTGCTCAGGGATCTCGGGGACTTCGAGTACCGGGGCGAGGCACCGTTCCGCAACTGGCTCTTCAAACGTGCGCTCCGCAAGATCCTGAACAAGAGCCGCTTCTACCGCCGGGAAAAGCGGGACCCTGTCCTGGAAGGAGGGCTGCGACAGCCCCCGGCCACCGACATGGGCAGCGTTCTGGATTGTTATGCGACGATCTGCACTCCGAGCCGGGTCGTCCAGTCCCGCGAGGCGGTGGAGGCGTTCGAGAAGGCTTTCGACTCCCTGGGTGAGGACTACCGGGAAGCCATCACGCTATACCGGATCGTGGGTCTCTCGTATCCAGAGATCGCGGCGGACATGGGGCGCAGCGAGGGAGCGGTGCGCAACCTGGTGTACCGCGGCCTTGCCAGGCTCTCCGGTCTGCTCGAACAGCAGCAGGGGTGACCGAGCAACGCCTACCGCAACAGCCTGCGGGATGGGCGACACCCGGTGTCTCCTCCGGCGTACTCCTGATTCGGGCGGGGCCGAGCAGCGGAGCGGGCGAGCCGGGCGGTGTGGTAGTAGCTGCCACCGCGACTGACACGGTATTGCGACACAGGTGCGTCCCGCAAACCATCCCCCGGTGCGACTGGCAGGATGTAACGAGCCCAGTTGTCCCGGCACCATTCGCAAACATTGCCATGGACGTGGTGGAGTCCCCATGGGTTGGCACGCAGGGTGTGCACGGGGGCGTGGAGCACGAAGCCATCCGCGAACGGCAGCCCGCTGTCGACTTGCATCAACAATTGCCTGCCGAACCTACGCCGCGTTTGGTCCAGGCAGTTGATCGCACCTCTCAGATCTTGTGTCTTGTCGCCCGTCCACCAAACGGTGTTTGTGCCGGCTCGACATGCATACTCCCACTGAGCCTCCGTCGGGAGGTCGAGGCCGTGTTGGCGAAGCACGTCTGTGCACGTCTCCCACGACACACACTCCACGGGGTGGGCCAGCGTGATGTCCGGTCCCGGGACGCGCTGGCCGGGATGATAGGCGCTCGGGTTCTGACCCGTGAGCCGCAGCCACTGCCCCTGGGACATCTCGTACTTGGAAATCAGGAACGGGTCGAGGACAACGCGGTGGACGGGTTCTGCGTTTACCTGGCTTGCCTGCGGGTCGAAGTTCGGTTGCGCCCGATCCCTCCTCTGCGCTCCCATCAGGAACTCGCCGCCCGGGATCAGCACGAAGACCAGCCCGGTGTCGCCGTCAAAGCGCAACCGGCGGTCCCCCGGTGAGCGCGCGGCTGGCCTTCCGGAGCGGACGTGCGCGAACTCCCAGAGCCTCGAGTCGGGGTCCATGCCAATCGGCACGAGGCCCAGCTGCGGCTGGATCCTCAAGCCTTTGTAGAGCCGGCTCGCGGTCACACCGTCGCTCTTGGCAATTGCTGCGGTTGCGCGGCGCCAGTCGTCCTCGTGCTGGTCAATGCTCCTGCGCCGGATCGACGTCGCCCAGGCCAGCCGCAAGGAGACGTCCTGGACCTCATGTGCCTCGAACTCGCCCAGGTCGGCCACCAGACCCGCAAGGGTGTCGTGGAGGAACTGGTCCCGCCCCTCGAGGAACAACCATGTCCGTCGGGCGGCCAGCTCCTCCTCGAGGGTTGCTATTTCACGGTCGAGCTGGCCCTGCAACTGGCGGAACGCTCCGGGCTCGGTCTGCGCGCGCCCCAGGGTACGTGCGCGTTGCGCCCGCTTGCGGGCCAACTCGCTCGCCTTCGGATGGGTAGCGATGTCCTGCTGCCTGCGCTCGTCCGTGTAGGGCAGCGCATGGCGACGAAGTTCCTCGAGTGCTCGGCGCAGGGGTTCGCGCTGCGCTACCAACGGGCGACCGCGCTCGTCGAGCCACCGCCGCAGCTCATCTGCCTTGTCTGGCCAGGCCGGGAACATCGCTGCGGCCAGTGCCTTCGCCTCTCGCAGCTTGACGACGGCGCTCAGCCGGTCGAAGTCGGTGAGCCGTGATTCCGCGAGGGCCCGCGCAACCCGTGCCTTCTCGGCCGCGGCCTGCGCATGCGCTTTCTCTCGCTCGGCCTCGCCCGCTCGCTCCCTGGCCGTCTTTTCCTGGGCCCATGCCTCGAACATGAACCATGTGGTTCCGATCGTGCCGCCGATCAGGGACAAGAGCAGCAGGGCGGCAGCGGACACCTGCCACCGGTACCGGTGCACGAACTTGCTGGTCCGGTACCACGCGCTCGGGGGGCAGGCTTCCACGGGCAGGCCCTTGAGATACCGCTGGATGTCGGCGGCAAGTTCCGAGGCGTTCTGGTAGCGGCGTGCAGGGTCCTTCTCCAGCGCCTTGAGCGTGACCCAGTCGAGGTCCTGCCGGAGGGCGTGGGCGAGGCCAGACGGGTTGGTGGAACGGCGTTGCGCCGAGTCCACGGCGTTGGCCTTTGTCGTCACCCGCGTGCTGGGCCTGGGGGGCTCGACCTCGCGAATCAACCGCTGCAACTCCGCGTACCCCGCGGCACGCAGTTGCGAGGGTTGAAAAGGCAGCACCCCGGCGAGGAGCTCGTAGAGCAGGACACCGAGTGAGTATATGTCCGTCCGGGTGTCGATCCGCCGCCCGGCCCCCTCTGCCTGCTCCGGGCTCATGTACTCCGGTGTCCCCAGGAGCTTGCCTTGTTCGGTGAACAGGGAGTGCTCCGTCAGCCTCTGGTCCGTCGCCTTCGCGATGCCGAAGTCGATGATCTTCGCAACCGGTTCCCCGTCTTCCCCGTCGATGATCTGCACCAGGACGTTCGAGGGCTTGATGTCACGATGGATGACACCGTTCAGGTGTGCATGCTGGACGCCGTTGCAGACCTGGCTGAAGAGCTCGAGACGTTCGCGTATGCCCAGCCTGTGCTCGTCGCAGTAGTCGGTGATTGGCGTCCCCGGCACGTGCTCCATGGCGAAGTACGGGCGCCCGTCGTCGGTGATGCCGGCATCGAGCACCCTCGCCACATGGGGATGGTTCATCGCCGCCAGGGCCTGGCGTTCCAGCTCGAACCGATGCAGGACCTCCTTGGTGTCCATGCCGAGCTTGATGATCTTGATCGCCACCTCGCGGCGGATCGGCTCCTCCTGGTGCGCGAGGTACACCACGCCCATGCCCCCTTCGCCGAGGAGACCGAGGATGCGGTACGGACCGATGGTCATGGGCGTCGTCTCTGAACCGCGGTGGACGCGCAGGTCGGCTCCGTCCCCGACGACGAGTCCGGCGCGACGCAGGCACTCGATCCGGTTGCGCAAGCCCGCGGCCCGTGCGGGATGCTGCTTGCAGAGCCGTTCCAACGCGTCGGGTCCGTGCTCTTCCAGATCCCGCAGGCAGCGCTCGACGAGGCCCTCGAGGTCCGGATCTGCCGGACCCGGGCTCTTGCTCTTGCCGGTCATCAGCGGGGGATCGTAGCACACGCCGTGGATCGCTTCGTGCTCGCTGTCGCGCACCGGGTCGTGCAAGAAAAACCGGATTCACGGTGACAACCCGTCGGGTGCGGCCCTGTCGCAGGTAGTTCCTCGCCTTCTTATCTGCGACCGAAATCCATGCGTACCATCGCGAACTGCCGCCTCTCCGCCCTCGTCTTCGTCACAGCGATCTCGCTCACCGCCGCTACTGCGCTGTGTCAGGCAACGCAGCCAAGCGTCCTGTTCGCCCACTACCTGCCTGGCTGGGAGCGTCTCGGTCAGTCCGTCCTGGCATTGGGCGACCTCAACAAGGACGGCCACGACGACTACGCCCTCGGCACAACCGGGCCGACGGGGGTGATGATCATGTCTGGTCGGACCGGAACCGTGATGACGCCGGTGAAAGGCTTCAAGGTTGGTGGAGACGGGTTCGGTTGGGCGATGGCGCGCATCCACGACGTGGACAGCGACGCGATCCCCGACATGCTCGTCGGGGCGCCGTTGTACGACTCGAGTACCGCAAGCGACGTGGGCCGGGTCGGGGTGGTCTCCGTGAAGACCGGCCAGATCGTTGCCTTCTTGGAAGGCCAGAATGCCGGAGACGCCCTGGGGATGAACATGGCAGCAGCCGGCGACGTGAACAAGGATGGTACGCCGGACTACATGGTCGCCGCTACCGGCTACCCCAACGGCACGGCGTGGGGACGCGTCGACGTCATCTCCGGAAAGGACCACAAGACCGTGCTCGCAACCTACACAGGGAGCAAGGCAGGCGACTCCTTCGGGTCCGGTCTCGCAGCTGCGGGAGATCTCGACAGCGACGGCTACGACGACGTCGTCATCTGCGGGGTCGGGAACACCAAGGTGTTCTCCAGCCGCAACCGGATCGAGCTCAAGTAACTCAGCGTGGGCCTGCTCGCGGAGCCGATCGCGGATCTGAACGGCGACAAGAGGG
>QJVU01000759.1 GCA_003235605.1 Planctomycetota bacterium
AGGTCCTGCCGAAGGCAAGGTGAGTGGTCTCCTGGGGGCGCATGGCTTCCACCGAGCCTGCGTCGGGGAAGTCCTCCCTCTCCCCGAGGCCGACCCCCTGGGCCCTGTGGCGGGGGGTCTCTCGGCCCGTTCTGCAAAGAAACATCGCCATGGAGAAACTTTCTCCCGTTCAGGGACTACAATTCAGGTAGCCGTAGACAGCATGGGTCCACGGCACGAGACGAGGTGGGTTCCCTGGCTGGTTTTTCCCTCCTGACCCGCTCCGATCCCTTCCGACTCCGACGATCCTCCGGAACGAGAGCATTTTGCCAGCCAGGGAACCGTTTCTCTTTGCCCCCGCGAAGCTCGCGGCCCCTCGTCCAAACCCCCGATAGCTGACCACAGGGGGCTCGTACAAGCACCGGCCGCGCGGGACGGTGCGTACAAGCCGCCGAGTCCTGCATCGCCGAGGTGGGTTTCTTATCCGTTAGGTGCCGCCTGTGGCCTGGGCGCGGCAAAAGGGCCGATGCAGGACTCGGTTCACTCGAACCGACGAGGCCCGTCTCCCGGATGTTCCGTTTGCCCGGGCGGATTTGCGCGGATCGTTGCCCAGGAACTAATCGTCGGTACCCAGTAGACCGTCCAGCTCACCACGGTCCTCCGCAAGACGCAGGTCGTCGAGCCCCCCCAGGGGTTTGCCGTCGATGACGATGAGAGGCACCGTCGTGTGGCCGGGCTTGATGGCGCTGGTGACTTGGCGCCGGTCCGGATGGGCGTCCAGGTAGATCTCCTCGACCTCGAGGCTGCGGTCCGCGAACCACTTCGCGGCCATGATGCAGAACGGGCAGGTCCTGGTGCGGTAGACCTGGATGTGGGCGCGGGCCATCAGCGTTTGCCTCGGATCTCCTGGACCAGGTCCCGGGCGCCGTAGACCTTCTCCAGGATTTCCAGGATTGCCGTGCTGTGGACGCAGACCGCCCGCGCCTGCTCTTCGTCGTAGACGAAGCTGTTGCCGAGGGACTCGAGGTTGCCGTCGAAGACCACGCCGACCACCTCGTTCGCGCGGTTGACCACCGGGCTGCCGGAGTTGCCGTTGGCGATGTCGGCAGTGCAGACGAAGTTGAGGGGCGTGCTCGCTTGGAGCTTGTCGCGCTGGGTCAGGAACCGCGCCGGCAGGTCGTAGGGTTCCTGGCGATCGAACGAGTCACAACGATCCAGGAGACCGCCGATGGTGGTCTTGGCCGGCACCCGTCGCTGCCCCCGGGAGTAGCCCTTGACCACGCCGAAGGAGAGGCGCAACGTGCCGTCGGCGTCGGGATAGACCTTGCCAGGCCAGGCCCGGTAGCGCGCTTGCTCGATCCGGTCCAGCTGTCCCTGCTCCAGCTGTTGGCTGCTGCACATCGTGTCGCAGTGGGGCGTGATGATCGTCTCCAGGCGCAGGTGCAGGTTCAACATCGGGTCGTCCAGGGAACGGAGGCCCTCGGGCCCCCGGGCGCGTGCGGCGCGGCGCAGGAACTCGGGCTCGTGGAGCCGGGTTCCTCCAACCACCCATCTGGCCTGGGCGCTGGGCGTCCTGCCCTCCAGCATGCTCCTGGTCACGGGGTGATCGCGCCCCAACGCCTTCAGGGTGTGTTGGAAGGAGGCTTCGAGGAGGGCCATCTCGAGGGTCTTGTCCACCTCAATCCCCGCCAGCTGCTCGATGTTGGTGGGACTCGGTGCCTGGGGATCCTGCTCCCGGAGGTGGGCAGCCGCTGTGGCGGCGCGGCAGCGCGTCGCCAGCCGGCCGGGCAGGCGGCTCAGCCACGCGGGCACGTAGCTCTCGGTGTAGCGCTTGCGTGCCTCCCAGACCTTGGCGAAGGCATCGCGCACCTTCCCGCCCTCGGCTGTCTGCAGCAGCGCGTGCTCGGCCTTGCGCTTGCGATCGATCAAGCGCTCGCTGCGCAGCGCCGCGAGCCGATTCTCCACCAGCTTCAGGGAGTTCTGGATGCTCCAGAGGCTGGTGCGTACGGCGCGGGCCTGGCTTTCCCCTTGCTTCGCGTACCGTTCCAGCGCCCGGCGGCGGCCGCGCAGCCCGGCGATCACCGTCGGGTACATGACGTCCCGCGCCGCCAGCAGCTGTGCCAGCGTCTGGCGGCGGTTCGTGTGGGCGGGATGACCCGAGACCAGCACCAGCTCGCCGACCTTGGCGCCCCGGGTGCTGAAGCGCAGAAACTCCTTGGGGCGGATCGGCTTGTCGTTCTCGTAGACCCTCAACAAGGCCACGTCGAGACAGAAGCGTGGATAGGTGAAGTTGTCGGCATCGCCACCGAAGAAGCCGACGTTCATCTCGGGTGCCCAGACCAGGCGAACGTCCGTGTACCGCCGGAATCGATGCAGCACGAACTGCTCGCCGCCGAACAGCCGCTGCACACGGAATACCTGGGTACCCCGGGCACGACGGCTGTCCCGACCACGGGTGCCGCCGGTGCCCCCGCCCCCGCTGCTGTCGCCGCCGCGACGACCACCACCAGCGCCGTGCGTGTCACGAGTGTCGCGCGTACCACGACTGTCCGCAGTGTCGTCGTCGCTCTCCCTGCGCAGCTTCGCCAGGAGCCTGCGTTCCGCCGCCGCCGGGTCCGCGGCGGGGCGCAACGTGTCGGTGACGTCCTTGCTCTCCACGAGGATGGTGAGGCTGAGGCCCTTGCACTTGAGCTCCGCCTCCCGCCGGGTGGCGAGGAAACCGTCCTCCAGCAGGTCCTGTTCCTGGTCGCTGGCCCGTTGCAGCTCCGGCATGACCAGGTGGTGGTTGGTCAGCACCAGGCCATCGGCACTCACGAAGGCGCCGCTGCCACCGTTCTGCAGGCGCACCGTGCTCAGGCGCAGATGGTCGAACCACTCCCGGTCCGGCTCGAAGTCGTACTTCTTGCGCAACACCTCCAGGGGCGGATGGTGGAACGGCCACATCCCCTCGTCGCAGCCCTGGCGGACCGGGGTCGGTGGGGGAGCGATCAGGCCCAGGGCCAGGATCGCCGACAGGCTGCGGACAGCGAGGAACATGCTCTCCATACGGACAATAACCTGCCGGCAACAGTCCAGAGCCGGTCAAGAGGCGATTATCCAAGGGCAACCAGGGGTGTCGCACTGGCACGAGGCTTGACGTTCCCCGGGCAGACCGGTGACTTGTTGCCATGACAAGGTTCGATCCAGAGGCGGCCGCCCGGCCGGGGTCCGGGATCTTCGGCACCGACCACGACCGCGCGGAGGCGGAGGTGCTGCTGATGCCGGTGCCCTTCGACGCCACCACTTCCTACCGCGCCGGTGCACGTCTCGGGCCACGGACGATCCTCGCGGCCAGCCACCAGGTCGAGCTCTACGACCCGGAGTTCGGTAGGCCTTACACCCGCGGCATTCACATGCTGCCCGAGGACCCGGAGATCCTCGCCGCCAACAGCCGGGCTCGCGCGGCGGCAGCGCCGCTCATCCTTCAGGGGGGAGCCACCGCTGTGGATGCTGCTGCCCTGGCGGCGGTGGACGACGCCTCGTCACAGGTCAACGACAAGGTGCGCAACGTCGTGGCGGCGGCTTTGGAAAGCGGGCAGCTGCCTGGGGTCATCGGCGGCGATCACTCGGTGGCCTTCGGAGCGATTGCGGCCGTGGCTGCTCGACATCCGGGCATGGGTATCCTCCACGTCGATGCCCACGCCGACCTCCGACATGCCTATCAGGGCTTCGCTTGGAGCCATGCATCGATCATGGACAACGTGCTGTGCAAGGTCGACGGCGTCGCGCGTCTGGTGCAGGTGGGCATCCGCGACATCTCCGAGGCGGAGTTCCAGCGCGCTCGAACCGACAACCGCGTGTTCCTGCATCACGACATGGACTGGCGGCGTCGGGTCCTGGCCGGTGAGCCCTGGCTGACATGCTGTCGCGAGGCGCTGGCACAGCTACCCGACGAGGTCTACGTGAGCTTCGACATCGACGGACTGGACCCGTCCCTGTGTCCCGCCACCGGCACTCCGGTGCCGGGGGGATTGTCCTTTGCGGAGGCCTCGGTGCTGCTCAAGTGCGTTGTCGAGTCGCACCGTCGCATCGTCGGGTTCGACCTCACCGAGGTCAGCCCGGGTGCCGCGGAAGACGAGTGGAACGGTGCCGTGGGTGCGCGGATTCTCTACAAGCTGATCGGGTTTGCCGTGCTCACGCGGTAGTCCGTGACCTCGCACCGACGAGCTGGCGGGTCCGGGGCCAGATGCCCATCTGCCAGCGGGACAGGTCGTCCAGGTATGTGTAGACCAGAGCCACCGCCGGCGCGGTGAAGATCGTGCACAGGAACAGGCCGCCAGCCACCGCGATCGACATGCTCACGTAGCTGATGCCGCCGCCGGTCTCCTCGCCGAACACCGCCATGGGCATCAGCCCCACGATAGTGGTGGCGGCCGTCATGAAGATCGGCCGCAAGCGCACGCGCATGCCGGCGAATATGGCTTCCTGCCTGTCCAGACCGCTGTGCCGGAACCGCTGGATACAGTCCAGCAGCACGATGCCGTTGTTCACCACGACGCCGCTCAGCAGGATCAGTCCGGTGATCGCCATCGGATCGATGGCGCCGTAGAAGAGCTTCAGCGACCACAAGGCGCCCAACGAGGCAATCACGATCGTCACCAGGATCGAGCCCGGCAGGATGATCGACTCGAACAGGATCGCCATCAGCAGGAAGATCAGGATCACCGACAGGGTGCCGGCGTCCCGCAGCTCCTCCATCTGCCGCTCGGTCTCCCGGGAGGCGCTGTCCTCCTGCCAGGAGTAGCCGTCGGACATCGGGAAGCGGCGCATGTTGCCGTGCAGGATCTTGCTGAAGGCGCGCGGTCCAACGTCCACGGAGCGGCGGCCCACAAGGGTGACCGTGGTCTTGCCGTCCCGGCGGGCGATCGAGCCCAGGGCCTTGCGGAAGCGGACCCTGGCCATGTCGTCGATGGACTGCACCGATTGGCGGCTGCTCCAGACCCGGGTGTTCTTGAGATCGTTGAGGGTGGGGTTGTGCTCGGCGTCGAACTCGGCGATCAGCCGGAGTTCGCGGCCCTTCTCCTCGAAGCGCGAGATCTCGCGTCCCTGCAGGCCCGCGGAGATCGTGCCGAGCAACACCTCCGGGAGCACCCCCAGCTCCTGCATGCGGTCCGGGTCTATCTCGACGACCACCTCCTTGTTGTTCTCCGCCATGGAGATCTCCAGCTCCTCGATCTCCGGCAGCCGTAGCAGCCGTTGCTGGACCTTGATCGCCAGCTCCATGAGGTGCTGGCTGTCGGGCCCGCGGAGCAACACCACGAAGTTGCGCGCGTTCTTTTCGGAAGCGCTCGAGTCCTGCTCCCCGCCCACGTTGTGCAGGACCATCTTCACCCCGGGACGGCGGGGCCATTCCTTGCGAATCTTGTTCGCGAGCGCGGGGACGTCCCGGAGCCGGATCTCGGTGGGGATCTGGATGTCGAACCGCGCGTAGGTCCGGCCCAGGCGGACCGAGATGTTCTCGACCTGCCAATCGGCCTTGTGGGCCAGGATGTGCTGCTCGTAGCTGCGCACCTCGCGGACCACGTCGCCCAGGGTCATGCCCCGGGGCATGTCCAGGTTCACCGTGATGTCGCCACGCCGGAACAGGCCCGAGCCCCGGTTGTCCAGGTCCAGGGACGGCACCGGAGCTGGCAGCACCCGGGCACCAAGCAGGACGACGTAGACCACCACGCCGAGCAGCAGCCAGTAGCGGTGCCTCAGGCAGAGCCTCAGCAACAGGCGGTTGAAGCCGTAGAGCCAGGTCCAGGGCGACCAGACCGCGCCAGCGGCCAGCTGTTTCGGTGCCCTCCGGCTCAGGTTGCGGACCATCGAGGGCAACAGCAGGAGCGCCACGAACAGACTCCCCAGGAGTGCCACGGAGAGCGGGATCCCTACGGCGCCGAACATGACGCGGGTCGCGGTCTCCGAGCTCATGAACACCATGGGCAGGAACACCACCACGGTGGTCAGCGTGGCGACGGTGACCGCCAGGCCCACCTCGTGAGCGCCCTCGACGCAGGCCTCCCGCAATGGCACGCCCTCCTCCCTGAGGCGGCGGATGTTCTCCATCACTACCACCGAGTTGTCCACCACCATGCCCACGGCCAGGGTCATGCCGGCCATGGTGAGGATGTTGAGGGTATCACCGCTGAAGAACAGCCAGCCGCACACGATGAGCAGGGTGAACGGGATGGCGATGGCGATGCCCAGGGTTGCCCGCAGGTTGCGCAGGAACAGGAACAGGACCAGCAGTGCCAGGGCTCCACCCTGTGCCAGGGACTTCAACAAGGTCCTGAGGCTGTCTTCGATCAACGCGCCCTGGTCCAGCATGTAGCGGAAGTCGAGCCCTTGGAGCTCCGGCTCGGCGGCCAGGCGAGCGGCGGTCTCCCGGACCCGACGGCTGGTGGCCACCGGGTTGGCACCGGCGGTGGCGCGTATCGCTCCCGAATAGCAGAAGCTCTGGTTGTACCGGGAGAGGGAGTTGGAAACCGAGGGCACGCGCTCGACGCGGGCGATGTCCCGCAGCAGCAGGCCGGTGCGCACCGGGTAGCTTCCGATCTCCTCCAGCGACCGGAACTTGCTGTCCACCCGCAGCAGCAGGCGTTCGTCCGTGCTCTGGAGCTCGCCCACCGGCTCGGTGAAGTTGTCGCTGGCCAACCGGTTGATCAAATCCCGGTAGTCCACCCGGTGGGCGATCAGCTTCTCGCGGTCGAACCAGACGCGGATGGTCTCTTCCAGGTGGCCCCAGATGTCCACCCGGCCCACGCCTTCCACCGCTTCCAGCCGGGGCTGCACGATCTTCACGATCTTGTGGTCCCAGTCCCGGTTGCGTTCCGGGGTGAGCATCTGGAAGAACGCCAGCGGCACTTCGGTAGCGTCCTCGCGCCAGGTGTAGTAGCGGTCGGTGCCCTCGGGCCAGGAGCGCTTGGCGCGCTGCAACCGGTCGCGTACCTCCGCCGAGGCAAGGGTGGGGTCAAGGCCATCATCCAGTTGGATCCAGAACCGCGCGCTACTGCTGTCCGAGAAGCTGCGGATCTCCCGCAGACCGGGGATCGTCTGCAGCAGCTCCTCGGTGGGCTTGACCACCTTCTCCTCAACCTCCGGAGGGGTCTGGGCCTGGGCGATCGGCACCCAGATGTTGATGCGACTGGAGACCAGGGCGGAAGGGAACAGCCGCAGGGGCAGGCTCAGCAGTGCCATTGCGCCCACGGACAGGATCGCCAGGGTCACCATCAGGGTGAGCACCGGCCGGTCCACGAGCAGGCCGAAGATGCGTCCTTTGTTCGTGCTCGTTGTCATGTCGTGGTCATGAGCGCCGGTCCGAGAAGGAGTAGACCACCGGCACCACCACCAGGGTCAGCAGGGTGGAAACCGTGAGACCGGTGACCACGGTGACCGCCATCGGCGCCCGCAGCTCCAGCCCCTCGCCGGGGAACAGCCAGCCGGTCAGCGGCAACAGGCCCAGCACGGTGGTGACCGTGGTCATCAGTACCGGCCGCAGGCGGATCTGCGCCCCCTCCACGATGGCGGTGTGCCTGTCGATGCCCTGGGCTCGCAGGCGGTTGATCTGGTCGATGAGGATGATGGCGTTGTTGACGACGATGCCGGCCAGCACGATGGCGCCCAGGAAAACGACCACGGAGAGCGGGATCGCGAGCCATTCCAGGGTGAAGATGACGCCCACCAGCGCCAAGGGCAGCGTCACCAGGATCACCAGCGGCTGCACCAGGCTCTCGAACTGGCTGGCCATCACCACGTAGACCAGGAACACCGCCAGCAGCAGCGCCTTGAAAAGGTCGCTCAGGCCCCGCTCCATCTCCGCCTTCTGGCCGCCGACCACGGCCTTGATGCCCCTGGGCAGCTGCAGCTCCGTGAGGGCCCCGGCCACCCGCTCCTGGGTGGAGCCGATGTCGAATCCGGCCAGGGTCGCCTGCACCTCGGCGCCGCGCCGCTGGCCGATCTGGCGAATCTCGCTGGGTCCCTCCTTGCGTTGCACTGTCGCGACGCTGCCCAAGGGGATCGGCGGCTGGCCTCTGGGATTCACGTTGATGGCCAGCAGTTGGGTCATGTTGGTGACTTCGTCGCGCGCCAACCGCACGCGGATGTCGATCTTGCGCTCCCGCTCGGGGAACAGCGTGGGCACCTCGCCCTGGACCTTGTTCTTGAGGATGCGGGCCACTGCCCCGGAGTCCAGGCCCAGGGCCGCCAGCTTGTCCCGGTCCAGGCGGATGCTCAGCTCGGTGTTGCCTCGTTGCAGCGTGGAGCGCACGTCACGGAGGCCGGGCACCGTGCGCATCACCTCCATCACGTCCTGGCAGGCGCGCCTGAGGTCGAAGAGGTCCTCGCCGTACACCTCCACGACCACCGGCGCCTCGAAGGACAGGACGCTGGGATGCTCGAAGCGGAAGTCCCTGACCTCCGGTGTCAGCCGCAGGATCTTCCGGATCTGCCGGCGCACCCGCTCCTCCTGGGTGGCGCGGTCACGGGTGTCCACCAGGCGCACCAGGGTGCGGGCGGAGTGCTCACCCTGGTCCGAGTCGTTCAGCTCCTGCTTGTCCACGCCACAGGCCAGGAACGTGCTGCGCACGTCGGGCAGTTGGTGCACGGCGTGCTCCACCCGCCGCAGCACCGCGTCGGTGCGCTCCACGGTGGCATCCCGACTCAAGAACGTGTCCACGGCCAGCTCGCCCTGGTTGACCTGGGGCAGGAGCTCGTTGCCGAGCGTTCCGATCCGGCTGACCGCCGCCGCCAGCAGCGCCACGGCAACCAGGATCACCGCGAAGCGGTGCGCGAGGGCCGCCCGCAGGATGCGTGGATAGACCCGGGTCACCCCGCGGTAGCAGGTGTCGAAGGCCTGGGTGAAGGGCCATAGAACCAGCCAGACCAGCTTGCCAGCCAGGGCCACGATCAAGGCGCCCAGGGCCACCATCCAGCTGGCCGCCCCCTGCAGGATGTTGCCCAACCTGCTGGTGGGGCGCGCCACTTCGCTGGCCGTCCTGCGTGTGGCCAGCATCGGGATCACGAACAGGGCGACGCCCAAGGACACCAACAGGGCATAGACCACGGTGAGCGCCTGATCGTGGAACAGCTGTCCCGCGACGCCCTCCACGAACACGATGGGAAAGAAGACCGCGACGGTGGTGAGGGTGCTGGCGGTCACGGCCGACGCCACGCGGGAGACTCCCAGGACTCCTGCGGACTTCAGGTCGTGCCCTTCCTCCCGGGCCCGGGCAATGGACTCGAGCACGACGATCGAGTTGTCCACCAGCATGCCCACCCCGAGAGCCAGCCCGCCGAGGGACATGAT
>QJVU01000019.1 GCA_003235605.1 Planctomycetota bacterium
ACCGGCTCTTTCGTTGGTTCAGGCCGAGCAGCTCCTCCTCGGTCCTGCAGGCATCCTTGATGGCACGGATCCACATCCGCAGTGCACCGATGAGGACCGTGTGTCGGGCCAGGAACTCCTTGACGTTCTCGGAGACGGACAGTCGGTGGTCGATCTGCACATTTCGGTTCGCATCGAAGGAGTAGTATCGACCCTCCTCGAAGATGTCCGATATGTCGATGGCGACGGACACGTGGTCGACTTCGAGGCCCACGGTGTCGAGCAGGTACTTGGTCTTGCGCAGGTAGATGGTGGGTGCGTAGCTCGACACGCCACCGTTGAGGAACTCGACGCCTGAGCCTGAGAACCTCTTGGCGAGCATGCCCGCGAACGTGTCCTCGAACGGCAGGCCGATCCCTTCAGTGAAAGAATCCCCCATGAGCAGGATGCGCTTGGACTTGGACCGCAGGGGAACGTCGCGGACACGATCGTCCTTCATCGCGAGGTTGTTGGTGTACATCACGTAGCGGATGTCGCCCCACCTCCCCTTGCCGGCGAAGTTCGGCCGCAGACCGTGGTGGTAGACCGGGTGCTGCACCCAATGGTTGATTTCCGTGTCCATGGCCGGGAGGGTGACCCCGGCGGCGTGCAGCACGGACCCGGCCGCCAAGTCCACGACCAGGGTGCCGACGAGCGCCAACAGCCCCAACGTGAGTCGGGGATGGCGACGGAACCAACGCCGAGAGTCGACTCGGACGGCGGTGAGGTTGGTCGCGTCGGACAAGACAGCAGCGCTCCAGCTGCGGCGGAGCATAGGCCCTGGCCAGCAGCGCCGCCACAAGCCAGAAACCAGGTCCCTGGTCAGCCCTGCCGCCGCCGGGCAGAGAGGATGCTGCGGACCAGTTGCTCGGGCAGGGAATCGTGAACGCTGGTCTCCGGACCCCTGAGCGCGGCCTTTGTCAACGCCATGGTGCGGCGGTAGGAGTCCACGAAGGCAACGCAGTCGGGACACACCGAGACGTGCCGCTCGAACTCGGCCCTGCGCTCCGGGGTCATCCGGTCCTCCACATAGTCGTCCAGGAACTCGACGAACTCACGGCAGGTGAGCTCGGTGCCGACCTGGTAGAGCTCACCGCAGGCGATGCACTCCGTCTTGTGCGCCTCGAAGCTCTCGCGCGCGGCCAGATCGATCTGCCCCTCCAGGTAGCCGTAGAAGCTCTTCTTGAACTCCTCGCAGTTCATGTCCCGACCTCCTGTAGTCGGTCCGCGAGCATGGTTCGCAGCGCCTGTCGCGCGCGGTGCACGCGGATCTTGACCGCATTCACCGTGATGCCGAGCAGGTCTGCCACCTCCGGGAGGGGCCGTTCCTCGATGTCCCGCAGGACCAAGGCGGCGCGATACGCGTCTGGCAGCAGGTCGATGTGCTGGCGGACCAGCTGCCGGGTGTCTTCGGTCTCCAGCGAGGCCTCCGGCCTGAAGTTCGGGATGGATCTCCTGTGGTGGCCGTAATCGGTGAACGTCGGCAGCAGGTCCTCCACCGACACCTGGTGGCCTGGTTTCCGGCGCCGCAGCTTCATGAGCGCCTGGTTGGTGACGATGCGAAACAACCAGGTTGACAGCCGGGCCCGGCCGTCGAAGGCATCGATTCCCCGAAAGGCGGCCAGGAACCCTTCCTGCACCGCGTCCTGGGCATCCTCCTCGTTGCCCAGGATCCGCCGTGCCGCCGCCAGCAGCCGGACGCCCTGGCTCCGGATGAGCTCTTCGAAGGCTTGCTCATCCCGCGATAGCAGCCTCCCTGCGAGGTCGGCGTCGGGATCGGCGGTGCCCGGAGAAGGATCCGGTGGGCTCATGGGCTGGGTTCGGCACAGCAGAGTACCGTCGCAGCCGGGCAGCCGGGAGTGGGGACTCGAAGAAGAACGTCTCCCCACCCGGGAGCGGCTGGAGCTGGTCGAGCCAGGCGGCCTTTGCGTCGTAGCGGGCAAAGAACGGACGGTTGACCCAGGACGGATCCCGCGCCTGGAGGAACTTCAGCACCAGGGCTGCCTGGCCATCGATCTCGGCGATCCCTTCCACCAGGACCTTGCCCGGGGTGGTGGACATCGACGGACCCCGCACCGTGCGGGCCAGGCCGGAGACCCGGTTGTAGGCCTCCGTGAAGATCGCATAGGCGGTGACCAGGGGAACCTCGAAGTAGCGTCGGGCACCCGTGTCCCGTTCCACGAACATGTAGTACGGCACCGCGCCAAGGGCCACCTGCTTCTGCCACATTGCCCGCCAGACCTCAGGGTCGTCGTTGACGCCGCGGATCAGGGGGGCCTGACAGCGCAAGACGGCGCCAGTGCCGCGGACCCGGCGCACCGCTGCCTCTGCCGCTGCCGTGGACAGCTCCACTGCATGGCTGTAGTGGGCCATGATCGCCAGGTGCAGGCCGCGGTCGGTGATCTTCTCGAACAGGCGCAGCACGTCGTCCGCATCCGGATCGGTCACGAAACGGTACGGCCACCAAGCCAGGGACTTGGTGCCGATCCGGATCGTTCGCAGGTTCGGCAGGTTGGCCTCCAACAAAGGCTCGATGTAGCGGGCCAGCACATGGGCGCGCATCACCATGGGATCACCACCGGTGAACAAGACGTCACTCACCTCCGGGTGGGCACGTAGATAGCGGACCAGTACGTCAGCTTCCTTCTCCACGAACTTGAGGTCCTCCATCCCGACGAACTGCGCCCAGCGAAAGCAGTACGTGCAGTAGGAGTGGCAGGTCTGCCCCTGCGCGGGAAAGAACAGAACCGTCTCCGGGTACTTGTGCTGGATGCCCCGGAGGGAAACGCCGTCCAACTCCGGCACGTTGAGCTGCATCTGACCGGAAGGGTGTGGGTTGAGCCGACTC
>QJVU01000558.1 GCA_003235605.1 Planctomycetota bacterium
TGCCGGCATGGGCCGGTTGGAGCAACCTGCTGCTCTACCTGTTGCTGTGCCTGGTCGCCACCTGGGCCGGGCTCGCCATCGTGAGCTGGCTGAACCACGTGCGGGTGGCTCCTGACGCCCACTGGAGCGAGCGGGCGAGGCAGCTCTTGCCAGCCCGGAGGAACGTGACCCTGAGCGCCTGGCTGCTGCTGGGCGAGTTCGTGGTGCTCACGCACGTCGCGTTCGGAGACCTGAGTCCGTTGCCCTGGGGGTCCTACGCCGCGGTGGTCCTGGTCGGTCTCTGGTTGGTGGCGACCGTGATGTTGTGGAGGTTCCAGCGCCGGTGGCTGGGGTGCTGGCTCACGCTGGGCTATTACCTCGCGGGACAAGTGACGTTCCTGGTGGTCATCCTGCCACTGCTGCTGATCGTGGTGGCCATGGCGGTGTGGCTGCCTGCAGCCGCGGGCCTGGTGCTCTGGAGCATGGTGTTCGCAGGCATCCTGCTGATGGTGGTGCTGAGCCTGGGAGGGGGCTTCTACCTCGTCCGGCTCCTGGGACTGGCGCGACCGGCCGCGGCACGCGTCTGCATGCAGGTGGAACAGGCCGCGGGACAGGCCGGGATTCCTTTGCGTGGGACCTACGTGGTGGTCTCGCCGATGGCAAACGCCTTCGCCCTGCCGTTCCTGGGAGTGGTGGTCTTCACCGACAGGGCCATCCGTCTCCTTCACGACAGCGAGGTGCTGGCGGTGTCCCACCACGAGGTGGGTCATCTGGCCGAGCCCGTTGCCGCCAAGCTCGCGCGGCTTGGCCCCCTGTTGCTGTTCCTGGTGGTGGGATGCTGGCGGCCCATCCACAACTACCTTGGATTGTGGGGGCTGCTGGTCGGGCTGCTGGTGGGGCTGGCGATCAACCGGCGGATGGTGCGTGCGATCCACCGGCGGGAAGCGGCGGCAGATGCCCATGTCCACGCCCATGCGGACGAGCGCGGCGGCGCCGACTATGCCCGGGCCCTGGAGCGGCTCCACGCCGCCAACCTCGTGCCCGCGGTGCTGCGGCGCAAGCGCCAGACCCACCCCGATCTCTACGACCGCATGCTGGCCGCGGGGGTGACGCCGGACTTCGAGCGCCCGGAGCCGCCACCACGCCGCAGAGGTATCAGGGCGGCCTCGCTGCTGGTGGTGGTTTCGTGTGTGGTGCTGGGGATCCTGCCTTTCTTGGTGGCACCCGGTTTCGCCAGCCGCAGCGAGGCGGCGGCCTTGTCTGCGCTGTTCGTGACCGGCGGCAACGACCAGGTGTTCGGCTGGCTGGCCGAGCACCGCATGCAGGATCATCCCGAGGAGGCTGTGGTGCTGTTGCGGGCGGCGGTCAAGCTGGCGCCCGAGGATGGCGATCACAGCATCCGCCTCGCAGAGATCCTGACCCGCCTGGGGCGGCCGCAAGAAGCCGAGGCAGTGCGCGCGCAGACGCCCCGCTAGTGCCTTGGACGGGAAGCAGTCCGGTCCGAGGGGGCGGTGGCGATCACGACCGGCAGCAGGGAGCACGTGGTGACACGGCTGCGCCGGGAGCTGATCGCCGATGGAGCCGTGACCTGCCTTCGCCATGATCTCGGTGGAATGAACTGGCGAGACAGGATCACGATCGAGGCCGGCAAGCGCGGCGGAAAGCCGTGCATCCGCGGTCTGCGCATCACGGTCTCAGACATCCTCGAGTACCTCGCATCCGGCATGTCGGCGAACCAGATCCTCGCGGACTTTCCGGACCTCGAGGCTGATGACATCCGCGCAGCCCTGGCATTCGCCGCCGAGCGTGAGCGCAGATTGATCGAGCTGCCGCCAGCATGAGGCTGCTGTTCGATGAAAACCTTGCACCACGACTCGTTCGTCGCCTGGCAGACGTCTACGCGGACCCGGCGCACGTTCGAGACGTAGGGCTTGCGCGTGCAGAGGACGCCGACGTCTGGTCCATGCCCGTACTCACGGGCTTGCAATCGTCTCCAAGGACGCTGACTTCCAGCAACCAGCAACGAAGCTTCGTCGAGGACCACCCGCCGAAGGTCATCTGGTTCCGGCTCGGCAACTGCTCCACGGCGGACACGAGGGACATCGAGCGGTTGCTTCGAGACCGCCAACAGGAGGTTGTGGCGTTCGGGGCTGACGCAGATGGGCCGTTCCTGATCCTGTCCTGAGTTGAGGGCTTGTGCCGCGTATCCTTCCCCGACCCTCTCGGTCCGACGAGGCGTGATCACTCGAAACGCCCCTCCCGGCGCGTGGGTTGGTCTTGTGATTCATCACGCACCCGTGGGATGGCGGCGTTTCGAAGCGCTGTTGCGAAACGCTGAGCCTTGGGTCACGCTTGGCCCATGGCAGCTGCCCATGACAGCTAGCAGATACCGAGCACGTTGCGATGCCGCGCCGTTCCCCGTCGAAATCGACCAAGACCGAGGACCAGGACCTTCCGCTGCAACGCAGGGTCGGCCCGAGTCTTGGACCGAGCAGTCGCGGAGCGCGGTCCTCCGGCGTTGCGCAAGAGAATCCGCGGCCCGGGCAGGTGACACAGCCTTGGTGCTTGACACCCTGCGCGTCGGACGCTAGGTCTGACCCGTTCGGTCTGCGCACTGCAGGCTGTCGCGTGCTGCCAAGAGCAGCAACACCCCGATGCCGAATCTCACAGGCGTACCCTGCGCCAGAGCCAGAAGATGCCGGCTGGCCGGCACGGTGGTCAAAGCCGCGGTAGGGGACCAAGCGGCGTGCTTTGCTCCGGGTGGATGGTCCGCGACGGCGCGAGCCCCGCTGTTGCCGCCCGCATGTTGGCCACCGTTGGGCTTGGGTAGTACGACTCTCTCTCTCTCTCTCTCTCTCTCTCTCTCTCTGTCCCTGTCGTACTGAG
>QJVU01000100.1 GCA_003235605.1 Planctomycetota bacterium
TACACTTCATGGCACTGCTCAACCTTGAGCGACTCGAACCGCTGGAGCTGGTCAGGTGAGCCTGTTCAAGCACGCGGCCGACAAGCTGGACGCTGAGATGGAAGCCATCGACCGGCAGCTGCGCAAGGGGCTCTGCGGTGGGGCCGGCTGCAAGAAGCTCGGCATCCCTCCTAGCCCACCGTCCCAACACGTGGAGAACAGCGAGGAGCTGGACGCGCGCTACGATGAGCTGCTGGACCAGTGGCTGCAACTGAAGGAGGTGGATGGTGAATAGGGATATGGCTGATTCTTTGGTGATGCTTGCCGCGGCGGATGCCGCTCCGTGTGACTGCTATACCGACGATGTGAGCCGCGAGCTCAGAAGGATCGGGACGGCGGCTTGGTACGCCGCGCTGATGGCGTCCGGCCCGCACGACTTCCTGCCCGACAGCCCCTTCGAGCCGTTCCGCGCTTGGCATGGGCCAATGAGGGAGGGCGAGCAGAGGGTTCACGATGCTTTTGAGGACGACTTATGCGCTCTCGCCGACGACTTAGGCGAGGGAATGGGTATTACTTGCTGGGGGCGCCATGACCATTGAAGAATGGATCCTCAGCAAGTGCCCACCCGGGCGCACGCTGGAGCAGCTGGAGCGAGCGTCGCACGCCAAGTCGGGGGTCAAGCAGCTGGGCAGGGCGGTCAGCTATCAGGAGCTGGAGGCAGCGGCGGGGCGGCTGCTATCCGAAGGCAGACTCCACGTCATCCACAAGCGCTTCTACACGCCGCAGCACGCGCCACCGGTCAAACCCAGCAGGCCGCCGCGGCAGACGGACGCACAGAAGCGGACGTTGAACCTGTTCCCAGACAAGGCGCCGGGTTTCTGGTGAGATGGCAAGCTGAACTTGAGATGGTGGCTTTGGGGCGCTGCCGGTATCCAGAATCCGTAGCCCACGGGCTGAAGCTCGCGCTCGAATGGGTGAGCGCGCTCGGTTCTGACGACTGTCCGGGGCTCGTGCTGTCTCAAGATTCCGGCATTCACAATCTCGTCATGGCTATCCTGGAGCAGTACGGAATGATCGCCTACGACGGTTACCCGGGGCTGCCCTACCTCACCAAGCAGGGCGAGGTGCTTTGGCAAAGGCTCACCGCTGCATGAAGCCCCGCTACTACCAGAGCGAAGCGGTGGACGCCGTGGAGGGCGGCGGGGCGTGCTGCGGCGTCAGCATGGCCACGGGGCTCGGCAAGGCCTTCGTGCTGGCGCTGCTCGCTCACCGCGAGCCCGGCTGCGTGCTCATTCTGGTGGACCGTGACGAGCTGGTGCGTCAGCTGAGGGCCACCTGCGAGACCGTGTGCGGCGAGTACGTGGGCGTCGAGCAGGCGAGCGAGCGCAGCGATGATGAGCGGGTGGTGGTCGGGAGCATTCTGAGCGTGGCCGGCGACCGGTTCGAGCGAGTCATGGATCGCGGCTGGCGGCTCTGCGTGGTCGACGAGGCCCACGCCGCCGCGAATCCCTCCTACACGCGGGTCATCGACGAGATGAAGCGCCGGGGCGTCAAGGTGGTGGGCCTGAGCGCCACGCTGTTCCGCAAGGACGGCAAGCCGCTTCCGTTCGGGGAGCCTGTCTACGAGATGGGCATCACCGAGGGCATCCACCAGGGCTGGCTCGTCCCGCTCGAGGGCCACCGCATGCGCCTGCCCGAGCTCGACCTGAGCGACGTGGAGGTTGACCACGGCGACCTGAAGCGCGGTCAGCTCGACGAGAAGATGGCCATGGTTGCCAGTGGCCTCGTGAGAGCCGTAGTCGACCGCTACAGCGACCGGCGCGGAGTCATCTTCCTGCCCGGCAAGAAGAGCGCTTACCTCTTTGCGGAGCTGCTCAACCGGGAACTGCCAGGGTCGTGCCTGTGCCTGACGGATGCTACCCCGAAGGCCGAGCGCCGTCGCGGCATCGAGGACCTGAAGGCCGGCAAGTACCGGTTCCTGTCCAACTGCATGATTGCCCTGCAGGGGTTCGACTGGCCCGACTGCGACCTGGTCGTGATGGCCCGCCCTACGAAGAGCCCCCGCATCTACATCCAGGGCATCGGTAGGGGCACCAGGACGCTGCCTGGACTGTTTTCGGACGACATGGCGGGTGCTGACCCGGTGGGCATCGCGGCGCGCAGAGCGGCCATCCAGGGCTCGCGCAAGCCCTACACCATCATCGTGGACCCGGTCGGCAACACGGGCAGCCACGAGCTGTTCGACTTCGTGGACGCCATGACGAAGTCGGCCGCCAAGCCGAGGGTCAGGCGACAGCTGGCCGACGCGGACGTGGTGAAGTTCGAGGAGATTGAGGAAGCGGTCTCCCAGCAGGAGAAGCTACTGCAGCGGGCCATGGCGGAGGCTGCCGCCAGGGTCAAGGTGACCGACAAGCGGGCCGAGGTGGTGGAGTTCAACCCGTTCAAGGTGCTCCAGATGCGCCCTGACAGCCGTTTCACCCGGGGGGCGGCAGAGCACTGCACCCCCAAGCAAAAGAGCCTCCTGCAGAGCCTGGGCGTGCCTGCGGAGGGCTTGAGCAAGGCGGCGGCGGGCCGAGCCATCAGCGCGGTGTTCAAGCGCAGGGAGCAGGGCCTGGCGAGCCTGCCGCAGCTCAAGGTGCTGCAGCAGTACGGCGTGCCGGAGAGCACCCGCAAAGAGGATGCAAGTAGGTGCATTACCTACCTGAAGAGCAAGAAGTGGCGGGCGGAGCCGAGCGAGGTTCTGGCCGTGCTGAAGCAAGGAGTACGGAGATGAGACACAGCAGACTCAGACGCCAACCCCCGGTAAATGCGTGGGATGCGGCTAGAAAGCGTTTCGCTGAGTATCAGATCCGGCGCATCTTGAAGATCGTGCAGAGCATGAATCTCAAGTACGAGGGCCCACTGTCCGGGCCAAGGTCGGTGAGTAGCGTGCGCATTGCTCTCCGGTTCTGCGCCCCTGAGGCCTTGCTGCTGGGTTATGGACGATGAGCTTCTCTTGGCCTCTGGAGCCTTGTGCGGTGCTCTACCGGCCCTGCCCGATATTGCCTCCGCCTTCCGGGACCCGCTGCTCGCAGCCGTCTGGGGGGCCGGCGACGATAGCGCTCGTGTGGCGCGGGATGTACTTGCCGCCGCTGGTCGCTCCGACAAGGCCTACCGCCTCCTATGGAACCTCTCCTACGGAGTCCCCAGGCTCACCCCCCAGGGGTATCGCAACGCGGCGGAGCGGCTAATGAGGCGCCGCAAGGGGGAGCGGGCTGCCAAGCTGCTAGGGTACGCTCTGGCAGCTCAGGACTTGGCTGAGGGGCTTCTGAGGGCAGCTGGAAAGGAGATTGACGATGGCTTGGTCTGAGACTGGCCCGTTCAGCTACGGCTACGGGGCGTGGCGGCTGCGCAGGGGACAGTGGGCCTTCGTGAGGGACCTGGACGAAAAGGAAAGCTTTTGGGTGAGAGTCCACTCGACCTGCGGCGGCGGCGTCATGGGGTGCCGGGGCACGCCGCCTTGGTGGGTAAGACTGTGGTACGGATTCCCTGAACGCCGTCTCTGCCGAGGATGCGGTGAAAAGCTATGAGCGAGCAATGCACACCGAGCGGGGCTCAGGCCGAATGCATGTCGCTGACAGCAAGACTCCTGCAGGCCCACTTGATGGCTTGCCTGCGGATTAGAGCAGACCACGTGAGAGCCATCATGCAGGCGTACGACATTCAGGTGGACGAGTCCCTGATCCGCTGGAAGAAGATTGGCGATGAGTAGGGTTTACGTGGTAGCGCAGAGCGCGGTCTACAGGCACGACATCATGGGCGTCTACCAGACCGTGGAGGACGCCATGCGGGGGGCAATGTGGGCGGCGGACCAAGAGACCTATTATGGCAGAGGCCCGGACGGTCACCATGAATACGAGGTGCTTGAACTGGAGCTTGGCCAGCCAAAGCGGTGTCCGGAGATCCTGTTCACGGTGGCCCGTGACGAGCGCCGCCCAGGGGCGCCGAGCACGAAGGAGCTGTTCCTGTGGAAACCCTACAGGGGCGCTGGCAACAAGGTTAGAAGGCTCTATCGAGACGGGGAGTCGAGCGATGAGTGAACGAGACCTAGACCGTGTCCGCGCGATGCCCTGCTCGGTGCCTGGCTGCAGGCACGCCCACGAGCGCTCCGAAGCCCATCACATCACGGGGGCGGGAATGAGCCTGAAGGCCCCGGATGACCAGACATTCCCACTCTGCCCCTGGCATCACCTGGAGCTGCACTCCCTCTCTGGATACTTCAAGGGGTGGGACGGGGAGCGCCTGCGCAATTGGCAGCTCGAGCAGGTCGCCAAGACGTGGCTCGCCGGCCTGGACGACGTATTCTAGGGAAGCTGAAGACTGACTCAGGGCAGCAGCCCGCTGAAGTCGTACTCAGCGTACAGCTTCGCTAGCGCTGCCAACAGAGCCATCGCGACGACGCTCCAGGTCAGCTTCTTCTTCACGCCGGTCATTCTCGGCTTTTCGCCTGCGCCACTCTGCTCGTTCTCGCCTTGGGTCATGTGTGGTCTCCTGTGCCGCCATGTGGGATACGGCTTTCTCTGTCTGGGCCTGGTGCTCCAGGTGGTCGTACACGGCTTTTGCGATTCCTCCCAGCGGGATGAGTAGGCCGATGGCTGCCGCGGTGAGCTTGGCGTTCTTGCCTCGCTGGCTGGGAGGCGGCTCCTCGACAACCCGTGGGATGGGCTGGGAATCGAAGGCGTTCAGCCGGGCGCGGTTCTCGTAGACGATGGGGCGCAGTTCCTGGACGCTGGCTTTCAGGTCTTTGCGAGACTCCCGGGCCTCGGCGAAGCCACCGATTACCGTGGCTTGCAGGCTCTCCAGCTTGAGCAATATCTTGCTCTCGTCCTCTTCGGGCACACCATAGGGTAGCCCGTGAAACACGCCACTGGCCAGCACAATCCGGCCACCCGAACCGTATGGGTCACCTGATAGGTAGGATGGTGTACACTGTGGGGGATGGTTGAGTTTTTGAACCGCGGCTTCACGGTGAGGGCCCCACGGGACCTGGAGGGGCTCAAGAAGCGTCTGCGGGACGAGCACGAACCAACAATACGCGACCTCATTCGCAAAACCAATGAGCTGGTGGACTCGGTCAACGGGCTGGTGACCGACGTGGCTGCGCTCATCGCGGCGACGCCTACCCAAGCGAGCGCGATCTCTGGAATCACTGATAGCTCGGGCGGGTCCGCTGATGGTGAGCTGTCAGCTGTCAGCGGCAGCGGGGACGATTCTACAATCAACGACAACTTCTCTGAAGTGTCCACCAAGCTCGACGAGATACTTGCAGCGCTTCGCAGCTATGGGGTGATTGATACTTAGGTGGCCCGGTAACGACCGTGGTGGAACCGCACTACGGCCTGGTCCGAGGCTACCGCTGTAAGCTCCGTCTTCACGTACGGAATCCCCCAGACGTACAGGCTCAGGCGCTGGTAGGTGGCGGCAACGGCCTGAGAGTACAGAGGGCGCCATTCGTCGGCGATGGCGCGCTTGTAGTAGGTGACTGCCGTGCCGCTGTTTGGAGCGTTGATGTGCAGCTCGATGCGTTGCACCTGCATAAAGGTGAGCGGGTAGCCGAGTTCTGTCTGGTCGTAGATCCCAGTAAGCGTAGCCGGGGCGCCCGCATCAGGAATCGTCGCGTTGACAGCCGGCAACCCATGCGTCCAGTGCTGCTCAGCTCCGGTACTGCTCGGTGAGCCAACGGACGGCGACGGCAACCCGTGCGTCCAGAATTGCTCGAGCCCCGCCACTACTGCCTCCCGAGTCGGGTCTTCTTCTGCTCCTTCTCGGTCTTCTTCCCCCTCACCTTCGCAAGGGCGGCCTGCCTTTCGGACACCAGGGCTTCAGCCTCAGCGAGCCGCCCAGACTCCACAGCCTCCGCGCGCTTCAGCTCGGCCAGCTGAGCGGCGTCCCACTCGTCCGCGGTTAGCTCGTAGACCTCCCACAGGCTCGCGCCGGAGCGAAAGATTCGGAACGCTGGACCCGTGTCGATCTGGTTGTAGCGCACGGCATGGTCAGCCGGACCGCCGCGCACTAGTCGCCCTGCCGACGGGTCAGTGAGCGACGCCACGAGCGCCACGGCAGCCTTGCGCTTGGCAGCTTCGCCTACTTTGGTCATGTCTCAGCCACCTCGATGTCCTTGACCTGGACGTCTTCTGTGCCGTCGGCATTGATGACCCAGAACTCCATCACGCCGGTCGCCGTCGGGGTGAACGTGAACGACAGAGTCTCCCCGCTCTCCGAGTCCGTTGCTGTGTCGGTGGTCTCGCTCACCCCGTACATGTCGGCGGCGGTTTTCAAGAGGGGCTCCGTAGTCATCGTGCCGCTTCCTGTAACGAAGACGGACACCTGGTACTCAGTGCTGGCCACGCAGTTGGCCCAAAACGGCACCGATGCTCCAGGCCCCAGGTTCGCCCCGCTCGTGCCGCTCAAGTCGACAATCTCGACGCCAAGCGTCTCGATGGCTCCAGCGTCTGGGGTTGTCGCGGCGACGCGCGGCGTGCCGAGGAAGCCTTTCTCGGTGGTACTAGTCGCCGAGTCTTTTGCCGAGCAGACGGCCCACGGCGGCAGGGCTCCGAACCGCTCGCGGATGCTCTGAACTGGCAGCTGCAGACCGGTCTCACTGCTGGCTCCAAGGTCGGTGTCGCTCATCGTGCCGGTGTATGAGAGCGTCCCGTCTGAGTAGTGGTTGTTATCCTCGTTGACGGTCCCCGTGTTGAACGTGTTCCACGTCACGTTGCCGACGATGACGTTGTCTTCAATCGTTGGCTCGCTGCCGCCCGTTGGCTGATTGCTGGTTCGGATCGTGATGCTAGAGCCGAGAAGCAGACACCGCACCATCTCTGAGTCGTCCCAGTACGCAAGCCACACGCCGCTTCCTAGCAACACGCAATCATGGATGACGGTCCCGGTCCCGGTCCCGTTGTGCCGGATGGCGTTGCCATCTCCCCAGCCAATTTGGCATCGGTGAAACTCAGTCCCAGACGCCGTCCCCGTCAGCGAGACGTTGTCTGCGGAGAAACGCCGGAACTGACAGTCGTTGAAGATGAACGCCACCGTGTCATCGACCAAGGTGTTCCCTTCGAAGTAGAAGCCCTCGAACGTCCTGTAGTTCTTCGTGTCGGCGCTCATCGCCTGAGAGCGCGTGTGTGTTTCATCGTCATCGCTCGCGGTCACCGCCGTGTAGCCGCCACCCGGCCAGTGCTGCCCACGCACGTCGACGCAGTACGTGATTGGCGACCCCATGCTGCCGCTCTGGTCGATCGTCCACAGGTAGCGATGCACGCCACCGCCCTTGACCCAGACGATGTCTCCGGCGGACGTGGCAACGTCCTCGGCCCCGTTCAGCGTCGCCTTGGGCCCGGTGGTTCCGGTCGTGAACACCGCAACCGTGCCGTCGTACGAGTCGCTGCCACCGTCAGGGTCAACGTAGTAAGTAGCCACGAGACCTACGCCAGGGTGTCAGATCCCCGCCGACGCTCGCTGTCCGCTCAGCGCCAGCACCGGGTCGAAGTTCGTCTGTGTGACCGCGTTCGTCCAGAGCACCCGGATGTGCGGCATGCCCTCGATGAAGATCTCATCCGAGTCAGCCGGGTCTGTACTACTCAGGCCGGCCAGTGAGCCAGAGGTGTAGGCGAGAACCCAGTTGGTACCCTCGTCCAGGGTGTACTCGAGCGTCACCGTGCCCGCTTGGTTGTGGTGGATGAAGTACACGAACCACCTCACTCCCTGGTGGGTCAGGGGGACGGGGTTCTCGTAATCCAGGCTGTTGAACAGCGTCTCTACGTCCGTGTCCTCGGGCAGCGGCGTGCCGTCGTACTTGATCTGCTGAACGCAATCGATATTCATGGTTCCTTCTTCTCCTTGCCCGTCAGCGAGTCGTATAGCTCGCTCATGCCAATCAGGTCGAGCAGCGTCTGCACATCCTGGTCGCCAGCGGCCGAGCTGGGGATGCGGGCGGCGCTGCCTCCCCGCAGGGCCCCCACCTTGCGCAGCAGCTTGTTGCTCAGGTTCGGCAGCTTCTGCACGTCCGTGCCAGCGGTCGACGCCAGGCCCCGGGCTAGGGCGTCAGCGCGCATCTTGATCCAGTCGTACCGGTTCAGCGGACCACGAATCTCCCCGCGCTTGCTCATCTCCCGAACGAACTCGCTGGCCCTGAGCTGCTGCAGCTCCTTCATCAGGCCCTCGTCCTGAAAGACGCTCATCGCCTCGTTGAACCGCTCCCGGCCAACCTTGCGCATCAGCGCCTGCTCCACGAGCTTCTGCTGGTCGTCGCTGAGCTTCTCCCACGGGCCGCCGTCCTTCTGGTGGATGCCGCTGAAGTCGTCGAGCTTCTCGTGCATCTGCCCCTTGAGTCGGCTCCACCCGCCCTGCTTGCCGTCGAGCTTGAACTGGTCGCGGGTCTCCCTGACCGCCGCCGACAGCTCCCGGTAGGCCGGGTCGCTTGCGCCGTCCTTGCTGCCGGCCCTCGCCAGGGTGTCGAGCGCGTCCACCGCCTCGTCAAGCTGCTGGGCGTTGAGCTGCTTGGGTCGGAACAGGGTGACGTTCTCCGGCGGCGGGTCGCCCTTCAGGGGCATACCCCTCGAGTCCAGGATGGGGCTCACCTCGATGTCGTCAGCCACCTGGGCGCCTGGCTTCATCGGCCTGGCCCAGTCGTCGTCCGGCAGGATGCGCCAGCCCTTGGCCAGCATGGCGTCCGCCTCCTTGGCTGGGAAGGAACGGGTCTCCACGAGCTTCGGCAGCTCCTTGGCAACCTTGCCGGCGTCAGCGAACGGCACGCCCTCGCGACGAGTGACGACGTCCACCGCGCGGTCGAGCGCCGGGGCCACGCTGTGGAACTGCTCCTGCCCTTCCTTGCTGAGCTTGAAAGCTGTGTCAGCGTCCCTGAGAGCCCCGATGGTCTGCTCCGCCCTGGCGTACACCTTGGGGGCCGTGGAGCGCACCAGGGTCTCCCTGAGGCCGGGAGAGGTGTAGGAGTCGGCGCGAGCGCGGGAGGCCTGGTTGACCTTCTCCTGCATCTCCTGGCCGATGTCCAAGCCCTTCAGGCCGAAGTTCGTGTCCCCTCCGCTCTTACGCAGAGCGTCCAGGCCAGGGCCGAAGTCCTCGTTCTCTGCAAGGTAGGCGGGCAGCTTGTTGATGTAGGTGCCGATTAGCTCCCCGCCGAGCCCGAAGGCCGCGCCAGCCCCCGCGCCAAGTCCCACCCGGGCTCCCGCTTCACCGGCCGAGATATCCTTGCCGGCGATGGCCTCTCCCGCGACCTGCCCAGCCTCGGTGACACCTC
>QJVU01000096.1 GCA_003235605.1 Planctomycetota bacterium
AGGGTGCCGGTCTTGTCGGTACAGATGTACTTGACCGACCCCAGCGTCTCCACCGCCGGCAGGCGCCGGACCAGGGCGTTGTGCCGGCTGAGGGTACGTGCGCCGAGCGCGAGAGAAATGGTGACGACAGCGGGAAGGGCTTCGGGGATCGCGGCCACCGCGAGACTGACCGCGGTGAGCAGCATGAGCAGCACCGGCTGTCCCTGCAGCAGCCCCGCGACAAATACCAGGGCGCAGACGGCCAGAATCGCCAAGCCGAGATGGCGACCGAATCGGACGAGCCGCTCCTGCAGGGGAGTCCGCACGGCCTCCTGTTTGTCCAGCAGCTCCGCGATGCGCCCGAGCTCGGTTCTCATGCCCGTGGCGAAGACCAGCCCCTTGCCACGCCCGCGGGTGACATGGGTGCCCTTGAAGGCCAGGTTGTACCTCTCCCCCAGGGAAGGAGCGATCTCCCGCTGGACCTGGGCCGTCTTCTCCGCCGGGTGGGACTCGCCGGTCAACGCCGATTCATCCGTCTGCAGGTTTGCTGCTTCGAGCAGTCTCAGGTCCGCCGGCACCACGTCGCCCGTACCGAGCAGCACCAGATCCCCGGGCACCAGCTCCCTGGCGGGCACCGTCCGGACCTGCCCTTGGCGAAGCACCCTTGCCTCGGCAGGAGCGAGGGTTCTCAGCGCCGCCATGGCGCGCTCCGCGCGAAGCTCCTGGATGGCCCCGATGATCGCGTTTAGAAAGACGATGACCAGGATTGCGACGGTGTCCTGGGGCTCTCCTACGAACCCTGAAAACAGCGCCGCCCCCAGCAGCACCAGGATCATGAAATCCGCAAACTGGGACGCCAGCATGGCCAGCGGCGAGCGCCGACGCCCCTCGGCAATCTCGTTGGGCCCTGCCTCTGCGAGCCTCCGCTGGACGGTGGCCGCAGCCAGCCCCTGCTCCGGCCGGCTGGCCAGGCGGGCGAGCGCTTCGGCACAGGTCAGCCGATGCCAGTCCGCGCGGAGGTCTCTTTTCTGTGTCGACATAGGGGCTTCGGGCGGATCTTGTGCCATGCGGAAAAGGGCCCGGCCTTCACACCTGGGTAAGGCTGAGGGTGTGGCGAAAGCGCGCCAATGCGCCGACGAAGGCAAGGACTCCAATACCCGCGGTGACCAGGAAATGGTGCCAGACCAGATCGAAGCCCGCGCCCCGAAAGACGACCCCCTGGACGAAAGCGACGAAGTGCGTGGTCGGTGACACCAGCATCACCTTCTGGAGCAGCTCGGGCATGGAATCGAGGGGGGTGTTGGCTCCGGAAAGCATGTACATCACCAGGAACACCGGGATGGAGAGCAGCCCGAACTGGGGCATGGAGCGCGCCAGTGTAGCGAGAAAGATGCCGATGGCCGTGAGCGAGAAGAGATATACCGCGAGCCCGGCCACGAACAGGGGCACGGAGCCGGCGATCGGCACGCCGAGGAAGCCGCGCACCACCACCAGCAGGGCCGCGGTCGCGGCGACCAGGATGACCAGGGCGTTGGCCCACACCTTGGCGAGCACGATCTCGGCGGGAGTCAGCGGCATCACGAGCAGGTGCTCGATGGTCCCGTGCTCCCGCTCCCGGATCAGGGCGGCGCCGGTGAGCACGATCCCGAGCAAAGTGCACATATTGACGATCTGCATGGTGGCGAGGAACCAGGACGACTCGCCATTGGGGTTGAATTCGAGCCTTATCACCGCGTCGACGGGGAGCTTCGAATCAGCCCTGAAGCCCTGCAGGAAGTCCCGTATCTCCTCGTCCAGCGCTGACTGGATATACCGGTAGCCGGCCCCGGCCTGGGTCATGGCGGTGGCATCCACGCTCACCTGCAAGGCCGGGCGCCGCCCCGCCCGCAAGTCCTCCTGAAGCTCCGGAGGGATGTCGATCACGAAGGTATAGCGGCCCGCGTCCATACCCTCGCTCACCTGATGCGGCGCGATCAGCTCCGGAGGCTGGAAGAAGGGAGGACGCAGCGTCTCTACCAGGGAGCGGGAAAGCTGCGAGCGGTCCTCGTCCACCACGGCGACCGAGCCGTTGCGCAGGTCCAGCCGCACGCCCTTCGCGGGCGCGATGATGGCGATGGTGAAGGAATAGACGATCAGGAACACCAGCACCGGATCGTAGCGCAGGCTGACCAGCTCCTTGCGCCCGAGGCGGTAGACGTTTGCCAGTCTCATCTACCGAATCACCATTTCACAATGCCCGGGTGCGCAGCAGCATCCGGCCGAGCAGCAGAAATCCGGCGCCGAATGCCGCCAGTGCCAGATAGTCCGGCCACAGCTGGATCATCCCAAGCCCCTTGGTGAAGCTGCCCACGCTGACGTGATGGAACCAGGCGCTGGGAAAACCGTACCCCATGACCCTCGCCGCGCCGGTAAGGGAGGCCACGGGAGAGAGCATGCCCGAGAACAGGATGGTGGGAATGACGCTGGCGATGGCCGTGCCGAACACCGCGGCGATCTGGGTGCGCACGAAGGTCGACAGGAGCAGGCCGAGCCCGGTGCTCGCCACGACGAACAGCAAGGCTCCGAGGCTGAGCGCCGCAAAGCCGCCCTTCAACGGAACGCGAAACAGGAACAGGGTCATCGCCAGAAGGATAAGGTAGCTGAGCAGCGCCAGGCCCACATAGGGAAGCTGCTTGCCGATCAGGAACTCGGTACCGGTGGTCGGAGTCGCGTAGAGGTTCGTGATCGACCCCAGCTCCTTCTCCCGCACCACGCCCACCGCGGTCATGGTGGCGGGGATCATGATCAGGAGCAGCATCATGACCCCGGGCACCATGGCGTAGACGCTCAGGAACTCCTGGTTGTAGCGGATACGTATCTCCAGGTCCACCGCGCCG
>QJVU01000351.1 GCA_003235605.1 Planctomycetota bacterium
GGAGGTGCGATCTTGTCGCGCTTCAGCGTCATGAAGTTCTCGATGATGAGCGCCAGCGAGACGATCGAGATGACGACGATCACCCAGCCGATGACGCCGGCATTCTCGAAGACGTCGGCGATGACGTTGGTCTTCTTGGGCGCTGTGGCGTCCTGGGCCAGTGCCAAGCTGGCGAGCAACAGCGGCGCGGAAACGGGAACAGCGAGGCCCGTGAGCTTGTTCAGGGTCTTTTGCAGGTTCATGGACGGATTCGGAAGTGGGATTCTGGACGGTTGTCGTTGGTGATCAGGGCGAGAGGGGAACCCTGGATTCGGGGGCTCTCTCGAACGGTAACGCCCTCCGGGGAAGGCGAGAGTGTGCGGCAGTGCCGGCAAGCGGGGAAGCCCCGGCGGCGGCCAAACCCAAAAAGAATTTCGTGGCCGCGTTGCATGTCAGCCCTCGAGTTCCTTCTTGGCCAGGCTCGCCCAGGAGGTCCTGGGGTAGCTGATCGTGACGCTTTCGAAGTAGGACTTGGCGCGCGCGATGCTGTCCGCCTCCTTGTCACCGAGGGCTTGCAGCACCTTGCCCATGTAGAACAGGGCCTTGGCGCTGGTGTTGGGGTTGGTGTCTGCCTCGATAGCGGCCTCGGCAAGGGCAAGCTGCGCCTGGCGCAGCAGGCGCACATCGCCCTTGTCCTTGCCCTTCAGGAACAGGATCTGTCCCTCGCCGGCCCGGCCTGCGGCCTTCAGGCCCGTGCCACCGCCGCTTGACAGGGTGCGGAAGTAGGAGAGGGCGTCGTCGTAGAACTTCTGCTGGATGAAGGTCTCTCCCTGCATCACCTTGGCCTCCACCTGCAGAGCCAGCAGCTCCTGGTTGTTCTGGGGACCCTCTCCCAGCGCCGCGTCCGCGGTACTGACCACTGCCCGGTAGCTGTTGCGGGCTTCGTCGTGCTTGCCTTGGACAGACTGCGCCTGGGCCTTCACGAACTGCGCCTGGGCGACCCAGTGGTTCGGCCAGCCGCCCTTGCTGGCGTCCGTTACCATCGCTGTCATCAGATCCTCCGCTGCTCCGGCCTCGCCGCCGAGGATCTTGACCCTGCCCAGGATGATCCTCGCTTCGGGCAGGTAGAAGCCGTCTGGCGCGGCGCTCACGTACTCCTCCACCGTCTTTCCTGCGGCTTCCGCCTTGGTCTTGCTGTTGCCGGCCGTCTTGAGATAGGCACGCCCGGCCAGGAACCGCGCCTCGACCTTGATGACTTCCCGCGCCTTGCCATCCTGCGTGGCGGTGAGGTAGAGCTGCGCGGCATCCTCGAAACGTCCAAGGCTCTCGGCGATCTCCGCCTGGCGGTACGCTTCCGGCGCGTCGTCCCACTTCACGCGGTCCACCTGGCTGGAGCTGATCACCGTCTCGCTGCCCTTCTGCTTGTAGGTCACCTTGTCGACGGTCATGGAGAGGACCTCGACGCCCCGTAGCTGTCTGCCATCCTTGCAGACGATGGTGTCCTTGATGCGCTGCGCGGCAGCAGGCCCGGCCCAGAGCAGGCTGGTCGCGACGCCCAGAACCAGCAGCGGAGTCTTCGTCATCTTGCTTGTCATTGGGAGATCTGCATGAACAGGTCGTGGATGGCGATTCCCTCCTTGCCGAACTTCTTGAGGGTCGCGAAGTCGTCGGTGGACCGGGCAATGCTCAACAGCGTCTCGGCATAGCCCTTGTACTTGTCATCGGTCTTGCCCGCCTGGACCGCGAAGTAGTAGGCCTCCAGATGGAAGCGGTACCAGTCGAGGCTGAAGCGCGCGGTCCGCTGGCTGTGCAGGGCGTACTTCTTGTAGGGACCGTAGTACTTGTTGTACGCCTCCACTGCCTTGCTCATGCCAGGATGGGCGACGTAGTTGCCGGAGCTGTCGAACATGGGCCAGCCACCCAGGGCCAGGCAGGTGAGCCGCATCACCTCGTAGTACGCCTCGGTGTTGTCCTTGCCGCGGGCGACGAGGTCCTTTTCCGCCTCGGTCAGGATGTCGTAGGCCTGCCGCATCTTGCCCGCCTGGTTGAGCAGGGCGTTGCCGAGCGCCGGCTTGACCCGCAGGAAAGACGGGTGGTTGCTGATGGCCTTGTCCTTGCCGTAGAGCTTCAGGATCTTGTTGGCCACCCACTCGCACGACGCCCATTCCCGTGCGGTCTCCGCAGCCTTCATGATGGTGAACAGCGCGTCGTAGTTGGGCTGCCCCAGGGACCTGGCGTAGTCCATGCCCTGGGCGAGGGCGGCAGAACGGGCTGCGTCGAGCTTGCGCGTGGCTTCGTCGATGGCTGGTTGCTTGCCAGCCTTCAACGCCGCATCCAACTCCACCTGGGCAGCCTTCTCCTCCTCCTCGTAGTAGCGGAACAGCTGATCGCCCAGCAGCATGTGCTTGTCGCCGCTCTCGCGCTTGAGTTGTTCGTAGCGCGCCTTGGCCTTGTCCAACTCGTTGGTCTTGAGGTAGCTGAGGCCGAGGATCTCGTTGGCCTTGGTCATCTGCTGTTCGGCGTGCTCGGCGTGCTCGCGCTCGAACTCCAGGAAGTGCTTGATGACCGCCGGGTACTTGGTCAGGTCCTCCTTGCCATCCTTGCCGCGTGCATCATCGTAGAGCATGCGGCCCTCGGCATAGCTGATCCATGCCATCGCCTGGTTCCGGTAGTGACGCTTCAGGCGGTCTTCTTCCGACAGCTGGCCCTTAGGGCTCTTGATGAAGGCCTCGTAGGCAGCAATCGCCTTGCGGGCTTCGTCGACCTTTCCGGCCCGGAAGAGGCAGGTGATCATGACACCCTGGGCGATGTCCCATTTCTCGTACTCGCGCGGCACCCGGGACAGGATCTCGGCGGCCTTGGCGAAATCGCGGT
>QJVU01000649.1 GCA_003235605.1 Planctomycetota bacterium
GGTTGGATTCGGGAGATGGTAGCTCAAACCCCTGCCTGGGCGCTGCCTCGGTGCCTGATCCCATCGGTGGCACACTGGCGGGGTTCCGGTAAAGTCGGCCCCAGGAAATACTCGCGGGCGCCCCCGCGCAAGGAGCAGCTATGACCATCGCGGACTTCACGTTGAAGGGGAAGGTCGCCATCGTCACCGGCGGGAGCCGCGGCATCGGCCGGTCGATCGCCATCGGGCTGGCGGAAGCCGGTGCAGACGTTTGCGTCGCGGCACGGAAGCCGGAGTCACTCGAGGAAGCGGTGAACGCCGTCAAGGCTACCGGCCGCCGGGCGATCGGCGTACCGACCAACGTCCGTGAGATCCCCGCGCTGGAGAACCTGGTCGCGGAGACAAAGAAGCAACTGGGCCGCATCGACATCCTCGTGAACAACGCCGCGACCAACCCGGTATTCGGCCCGGTCCAGAATATCGATGAGCGGGCGTGGGACGTCATCATGAACACGAACGTGAAGTCGCTGTTCTTCCTCAGCAAGATGGTTCGCGAGGCGATCCTGGAGCATGGCGAGGGCGGCAGCATCATCAACGTCAGCTCCACCGGTGGCTACCGGGCCTCAGACGTGATCGGCGGATACTCCATCTCCAAGGCAGCTGTGATCATGCTGACCCAGGTATGCGCCAAGCAGTGGGGTGTGGACGGGATCCGGGTGAACTGCATCGCGCCAGGCCTGATCCGGACGGAGTTCTCGCGGGCGCTCTGGGAGAACCCCGACATCGTGAAGGGATCCACGCAGGGGACCGCGCTGCACCGGGTCGGCGAACCTGACGAGATGGCGGGAGCAGTCGTCTACTTCGCCAGCCCGGCATCCTCGTTCACCACGGGGCAAACGTTGATCATGGACGGAGGCGGCATCCTCTAGGAGGGGTGGTGATGCCCGTGCCGGGGTTCGCATCGAGGATCACACGACTGCCGCTCCTGGCCGGACGAGCGGCGGGCGGGCTGGCTCGCAAGCTGCTACGGCTCATGCTGCTCGCGGGGGCGGCGACGGCGCTCGTCCTCGTGCTGGACGTGCTACTGCTCGGGAAACGCGAGGACGGCAAAGAGCGCTAGCAGGGTGCTGAAAAAGGGGGATCGGCTGAAGGGCGGGAATCAGGGATCCTAGCTGCGACGAGGAGGGATCCCGATGCGCGGCAGGAACGAACGACAGGCGAAGATGCTTCTGGGCGTGACGCCCGACGACCTGGTCCCGGCGAAGCACCCGATCGGGCGGATTCGCGAGCTCGTCGACGAGATCCTCGAGGGGCTCTCACCGCTCTTCGCGGAGATGTACTCGGACCGGGGACGGCCCTCGATCCCGCCGGAGCAGTTGCTGAAGGCGACGCTCCTCATGGCCTTCTACTCGGTGCGCTCCGAGCGCCAGTTCTGCGAGCGGCTCCAGTACGACCTGCTCTTCAAGTGGTTCCTGGGCCTCAACATCAGCGATCCCGCCTTCGACCCGACCACCTTCACTCACAACCGGGAGCGGCTCTTGAAGCATGACGTGGCCGAAGCCTTCCTTGGGGCGGTCGTGCGGGAAGCGCGGAGCCGGCGGCTGCTCTCGGAGGACCACTTCACCGTGGACGGCACGCTCCTGCAGGCATGGGCCTCGCTCAAGAGCTTCCGGCCACGGGGCGACCAAGAGCCGCCTGCTGGGGGTGGTCGCAACGCTTCCGCCGACTTCCACGGACAGTCGCGGAGCAACGCGACGCACGTCTCGACGACGGACCCGGAGGCACGGCTGATGCGCAAGGGAGGGCAGCAGGAAGCAAAGCTTTGCTTCGCCGGCCACCTGCTCACCGAGAACCGCAACGGGCTGATCGTCGCAGCCTTGCTGAGCGAGGCGACAGGCACGGCCGAACGGGAGGCAGCCCTGCGCCTGGTTGAACGTTACCGGCTCAGGCCAGGCGCCACGCTCGGCGCGGACAAGGCCTACGACGCGCAGGCATTCGTCGCTGCTCTGGATGCGCGCGGCATCGTGCCTCACATCGCCCGCAACACCAGCCGCCGCCGGAGCGCTGTGCCCAATGCGGTGGCCGAGACCGCCGAGTACGCCACCAGTCAGCTTCGCCGGAAGCTGGTGGAAGAGCCCTTCGGCTGGCTCAAGACGGTCGGGGGAAGTAGAAAGCTTCGCTACCTTGGCGTTGCCAGGAACCAGTTCTGGTTCCTCCTTGGTGCTGCAACCTACAACCTCATCCGCATCGCCAAACTGACCCCTCAGCCCGCCTGATCGCTTTCTCCCGACTCGTCCTGGCGACCACGAAGCGTCAGGACAACGGACAGAATGGGCGAACCCTCCCTCAGTCACCCTCCTTCAACGCGTCAGCCCCTCAGAGTCGCCCGATGTTGGACAAGCCGGCGCGATTCTTCAGCACCCTGCTAACTGCTCCTCAATGCGGATGGCTGCCGAAAGGGCTTCTGGCCCTACCCAGGGGTACATGTCCAAGATGGAATGGTTGGCAAATCCGTCCAGATGGAGCCGATAGAGAACAGGTGTGCTCACGCGCGTGTCCTCTACGTGGGGCTCCCCGGCAGGTGGCTGCTCCAGGTCGGGCCGGGGTCCGAGCGCAGAGTCGCGTACCATCGAGGGCAAGACAGGTCCGGAAGGATGCAGGTGTGGCTTCTCTGTCCCAAGCCGTTCCCTCCCTCGCATCCAAGTGGCCTCAACAAGGAGGATGGTCCCATGGCAGCAACCCGATCAGCTCATGCCGTCTGGTGCGGCGATCTGGCTTCCGGCAGCGGAGTCGTGAGTGCGACGACCTCAAAGGCGTTTAACGACCTGTCCGTGTCCTGGAAGGCGAGGACCGAGGAGCCCGGAGGCTCC
>QJVU01000653.1 GCA_003235605.1 Planctomycetota bacterium
GCACCGCACGGCGGCATGGGTCCTGGACGAACGGGGCGCCGCGCCCCTCGAAGTCGGTCTGCACCTCTCCCAGGCCATGGAACACGCAGCCGCCGTGGAACCCCTGTTGGCGGGGCTCGCCCAACTGGTGGCCAGCGGCTCCCGCAGCCAGAGCCGGCGCGTCGCGGAGCGGCTGGACGTGCACCTGAACGAGCTACCCCGCACCGATACCAACTTGGACCGCCGACTCCGCTACCTGATGCTGCGGGGCAGAGCGGAGCAGTCGGACGGGGACGAGCCCAACGCCTACAACACGTTTCGCCGAGCAGCGTGCCTGGCGCGGGCGCGCGGCGCTCAGACCAGCCAGGCGGAAGCCCTCATCGAGGTCGGGGCTCTGGCCCTGGCATGGGGCCGCCTCGATGAGGCGCTGCGTCGCCTGAGCCGGGCGGAGACCCTGCTCCAGGGCAACGACGACGCCCATGGGCTGGCGCGGTGCCTCAGCCTGCGTGGCCGCGCCCTGGGTTACCTGGGCCAGTCGGAGCCCGCCCTGGTCCTGGTGCGCCAGGCGCTGGGCACCCTGCCTGCGACGGAGCAGGAACCCCTGGGACACCTGCACGTGGATCTGGCACGCCTGGAGGCTCTTCGCAACTACCCGAGCGCGGCACTGGACAGCTTGGGGCATGCGGAGGCCCTGTTCACCGCCTGTGGCTCGTCCCAGGGCCAGCTGCGGGTCACGCTCCACCGCGGCCACCTGCACGCGGTGCTGGGGAACCGGGAGCCTGCCACACGCCTGCTCCAGGCCGCCGCCCAGCGGGGGCGGGAGCTTTCCGATCTTCGCGCGCAGGGCAAGGCAATGCTGTTCCTGGGGGAGCAGGCCCTCTTGTGGGGAGATCGCCAGCGGGCCACTTCGTTGCTCTTCGATGCCGTGACCCTGGCCAGGCGGCCGGGAGACCACGTCACCCGGGTGCTGGCCAGCCTCTACCTGGGGCAGCTCGGGGTGGAGACGGGGCCCCTGGAGGAAGAGGTCTCCAAGCTCGGCCTGCCGGCCCTCCAGGTCCTGCTGCTCCTCAACCAAGCTACCGCGCGGCGCGAAGCAGGGGATGAGACCGGCTGCCGCAAGCTGCTGGCCAGGGCAGTGCGCGCCCAGCGCAGCGTCACCCTGCCCTTCCACCTCTACCACCGCCTGCTCCGGACCCTCGGCAACACGCAGCGCGCCCGCCGGGTGGTGGAGGAAGTGGCGGCCCGATTGTCGGGGTCCCAGCGGCGCAGGTTCCTGGGCCTGATGCGCCGGGCCCGGGTTGGAAGAGGCTAGGCAATGCCGTGGCGGGCCAGCTCCTGGCGCAGCAACGGGATGAGCTCGCGCATCCGCAGACGCCGCTCCTCCAGGGACAGGCCCATCCCCTTGAGGAACCGCAGATGGTCCTGGTTCGAGGGATCGATGGGGAGCTCCTGTGCATGGCGCCGTAGGTAGCGGGCCATGCGCAACAGCATCCGGTCCTGTTCTCCTTGGCTGAGCTCGTCTCGCAGTTCCGCACGATCCAGGTCCAGGAGGCAGATCTCAGGACGCTGGCCGGGCTCGGGGAGACGCGCCAGCAGGTTGTCGGGGTGCAGATCCGGGTGCCAGAGCCCGGCGCCGAATGCAAGGCGCACCACCCGCCCGGCCTCCTCGATCGCGGCGCGGCGATGCCCCGGGTGCTCTGCCAAGAACGCCGGCAGTGGCATCGCCTCGGGGAGCAACTCGGTGAGAAGGCGCAGGCGGTAGAACAGCCCCTGTTTCCGCGCCAAGGCGGCGAGCGGCGTCACGACCGGGACGCCCCGCTGGCGGAGGCCGAGCAGCAACCGTAGCTCCCGCTGGGGGCGCTCCGGGTCCAGGTAGCTCTTGCGCAACAGGAAGCCGAGTCCGCCACCGCGGTGGTAATCGCGAGCCACAGCCTGGATGCCGTGCTTCAGGTTCAGGACCGAGACACCGCCACGGCCCTTGGCCCCCGGCAGCGGCGCACCGGTGGTCCAAAACAAGGCGGGCGGCACGTCACGAAGGTCCGAGCGCACCAGGGATTTCTCGCCGGGAAACTGCACCGGCCGGTAGTGCGGCTCGTCTGGGGGCACGCACAGATGATACCCTCCCACCCCAACGAGCCATGGCTGCTGCGCTCCGAGACCAGGCCCGGGTGTTGATCATCCGGATGTCCGCACTGGGCGACATCATCTTCGCCCTGGAGACCCTGGCTTCCCTCAAGGCCGAGCGCCCCGACGTCACCGTGGACTTCCTGGTCGAGGATCGTTTCGCGAGCCTGCTGGAAGGCCATCCCCAGCTGGGGGAGGTGCTGGTGTTTCCGCGCCGGACCAAGTGGGCGATCCCCGCCCAGCTGTGGCGGCTGCGACGCCACAGGTACGACGCAGTCTTGGACCTGCACGGCAACCTGAAGAGCAGTCTGCAGGTGCTGTGCAGCCGCGCACGCTGGAAGCTGGGTTTTCCCAGCCCGGTTGCTCGCGAGGGCTCCCAGCACTGCTACCACCGCCAGGTGCCCCTGCCGGAACCCCTGCCCCACCGTGCGGAGCGGGGGCTGTTCCTGCTCCGGGAGCTGGGGCTCCGGGGAGAGCCACGGCCGCCGCTTGTTCCGGTGCAGACCGACATCCCCGACTGCTGGGCCGGTCGTGAAGGGACACGGGTGGTGCTGCACCCGGGCACCAGCGCCTTCGCAGCGTTCAAGCGCTGGCCGCTCGACCGGTTCGTGCGCCTGGCGGCATGCCTCGCGGCGGAGGGCTGTGCAGTGGGCGTGAGCCACGGAAGCGACGAGGGGTGGATGGTCGACAAGATCCGCAGCACGGTCCCACAGGCTTTCTCCGTGGGTGCGAACCTGCACCTGCAGGGCTTGGCCGCCGTGCTCCGGGGCGCCGACGTCGTGGTCGCTGCTGACACCGGGCCGCTGCACATCGCCACCGCCGTGGGGACCCGGGTCGTGGCTCTGTTCGGACCCAAGGAGGTCCGCTGGTTCGGTCCCCGGGGGCAGGGTCATGCCGTCCTCCACCACGACGTGCCCTGCCGGCCGTGCCGCCGTCGCCGCTGCGCCTCCGCCCAGTGCGTCCTGGGCCTGGCGGTGGAAACGGTGGCCGACGCCGTTCGCGAGACAGTGGGAGCCAGGGCCGGGGTTCCCACGCGATGAGCACCATCCCGGTTACGGTGATCCGCCACCCCCGGGAACGCATCAGCAAGTGTTCTCTGCGTCACCTTCACGACCGGCCGGAGTTCACCTTCCACAAGGCAACCAGGGGGTTCCGCTTCGATGCCACGGGCTACCTGCTGCTGACGCTGGACGGTCCGCCGCTCACTCTCGCGGACCAGGGACACCCGCTGCTGGTCCTGGACAGCACCTGGCGCTGGCTGCCCGAGCTGGAGAGGTGCTTGGATGGCGAGCCGATCCGGCGCTCCCTGCCACCCGTGGAAACGGCCTACCCTCGGGTCAGCCGCATCTACGAGAATCCTGCCGGTGGGCTTGCCTCTGTGGAAGCCGTCTACCTCGCCAAGCGGATCCTCGGGGAGGACGACGCCACGCTACTGGACGGCTACCACTGGAAGGACGAGTTCCTGAGGGAGTCAGGCTCCACTTCCGCATGAGTCGTTGCCGGCGTCGTGCCGGGGCCTGTCTCCGTACCTACGGGTTGTTGGCCACGTAGGTGGCCACGGCGGCATGGTCCACGGTGACATCGCTGATGCGGGTGTTCGTGAGCGTGCCCTGGTCCCAGACGAACAGCGACCTGTTGGCGGCACCCCCGACGTTGCGGAAGAACAGCACCCGGTCGCCAGTGAGGGCCACGGCGAACGCGTCGTTGTCGGCGTCGGCGCTGATGCCGATCAGGGTGTCCGAGGACTCATCCCACAACTCGAGGTCCTCCTGGGCGCTCACCGTGCGGCTGACCACGAAGTCGCCACCGCTGGTCTCACCACCGAAGCTGTAGGTTGCACCGCCCACGGTGGCATTGCTGAGCGCCGTGGCGTCGTAGCGGAACACGCCGGTGGAGTGGCTGTAGGCAACATTGCCGCCGGCGAGCGCCTTCTCGAACGTGTAGTTCCCGCCACCGGTGGCAGCTATGGTCCGCAGGGTCGCAGCGCTGTCATCCCACATGTAGAGGCCGTTGCCACCACCGTTCTCCCGAAGGAACACGACGTCCCCGAGGCTGTTCGTTGCCTGGAACACCTCGTTGGCTCCATCCGTGGACATGGCAGCACCGCTGGCGCCGGCCACGTCGTAGAGATAGGGGTCGTCCTGGCTACCGCCAACGCGGCGGGTGTAGACGATCTTGTTGTTGACGGTCACGGCCCGGTAGGTCTCGTTGTCGGCGGTGTTCGCGACCGTCGCGGTTGTCAGCGTGCTCGGATTCCAGACGTAGATGTTCGTGTTGCTTCCCGCATCGTGAGTGAAGATCACCCGGCTGTCATTCGTGAACCCGTTGTAGAGCTTGGTCTGATCCTGGATGGTGGATCCCAGGTCGGCCCCGACCTCGACGACGCCGACGCCATTCTGGTAGTAGAAGATGTCGGTCTCACCGTTGCCTCCGACCCGGCTGAACACTGCTGCCCCATTTGGCAGCACGGCCAGCAGGGTCTCGTTGGCGGCGTTGGTGGAGACTGCGGTCGAGGAGTCGGTGTCGATGTTGTACTGATAGATGTCCGCCTGTCCGTTCGCGCCTCGCTCGTAGTAGACCTGGTCGCTGCTGGTTACGAGCGCGTTGCGGTCGTGCTCGTTTGGCACCGCCGAGATCTCCCTGGTGAAGCCGGAGATCGCGCTGAAGATGTAGAGGTCTTTGTCACCCGCGGTGCCGCTGGTGAAGATCACGTGATCCTTGGAGGTCTTCGCCACGTACTCCTCATCGGTCTGCTGGCCGGGGTCGGTTCCCAGCTGCCGCGTGGTCCTGGTGTTGGGATCGAAGACATAGAGGTCCTTTTGAGAGCTCACGGTCCGCTCGTAGACCAGCCCGCCGCGCGGCAGTCCTGCCTTGAAGGTGTCGATCAGGCCCTGAGCGATCGCGACCTCCAGGAAGCTCGCCGTGTACCCGGAGATCGGGTCTATTGTCGTGAGGCTGCCGGCGGAGCCGTCGTCGAGAAGGACGAGGTTCGTGCCGGCCTGGAGGACCACCAGCGTTGCCTGGGTGACCCTCACCGTGAACTTGACCTGCACCGACTTGGCAGCCTCATCGGTGGCGGTGACCGTCACCTCATGGGTCCCGAGGGTGGCGAACATGTTGCTGTAGACCGAGCCAGCAAAACTGCCCCCGCCCGACAGCACGCTGTAGGTGATCGTGCTGCCCTCCGGATCGGTCACGTAATTGCTCAGGTCCAGGAGGAACATCGTACCCCCGGCCGTGGTTTGCGCAGGAATCGTGCTGGCGTAGGGCCTGCCATTGCCGACGCCGCTGTCGCAGGCAGGGAGGCCGATGATGGCCGCCGTCGCCAATGCAAGAACGATGCTCCGGGGGAGGGTGGATGCCGTCATGGTGCTGCTCCTCGATGCAGTGTGTGGGTTCTCATCGAGAGCCGCGAACCGAGAGTTGAGGACGGCCGGCAACCCGCCGTGGCAACGAGCGCTAGGCGGTCGCCTGGCGGTTCTGGTCGCGGCGTCTTTGCCTGCGGGCGCCCTTCCGGCCACTCGCTCCATGGCGGCGACGACCGAACACTTCCTCGAACACCTCCTGGAACTGCTCCACGTAGGTGAAACGCAGTCCCCTCACCAGGTCCTTCTTGAGCTCCTCCACGTCCCGCCGGTTCTCCGCCGGCAGCACCACGCGCCTGATGCCCAGGCGGTGCGCACCGAGTACCTTCTCCCGCACCCCTCCGATCGGCAGCACCTCGCCGACCAGGGTCAGTTCTCCGGTCATGGCGAGGTCCTGGGGCGCCATCCTGCCGGTGAGCACCGACACGAGGCCACAGGCGATGGCAATGCCGGCAGACGGTCCGTCCTTCGGAATGGCGCCGGCAGGAAAGTGCACGTGGTAGTCCTGCCGGTCGATGTCCTCCAGCTTGAGCCCCAGCTGGCCGGCCCGGCTTCGCAGGAAGCTCAGGGCAATGCGACAGGACTCGGACATGACGTCTCCGAGACTGCCGGTGAGAGTGAGCCGCCCCTTGCCCGCGGTCTTCGCCACCTCGATGTAGAGCACATCGCCTCCGTGTGGGGTCCACACCAACCCCTGGACCACGCCCGGCACCCGCACGCGGCGCTCGCCCTCCTCCGTGTAGCGTGGCTGACCGAGGTACTTCTCCACCTCCTGAAGCTTGATCCTGCCGATGGGTTTGCGGCGGCTGGCCACGAGCCTGGCCGCTTTGCGGCACAAGCGGATGATCTCCCGCTCCATGTTGCGGACGCCGGCTTCCCGGGTGTATTCGAGGACGATCCTGCGCAGCACCGGGGCAGTAACAGTCAGCTGCGACTTTTGCAGGCCATGGCGCTCGAGCTGCTTCGGTACCAGGTGGCGCAGGGCGATCTGCACTTTCTCGGCCAGCAGGTACCCGGGGAGCTCGATCGCCTCCATGCGGTCCCGCAGGGCATCGGGAATCTGCGGCAGGGCATTGGCAGTGGCGAGGAACATCACCCTGGACAGGTCGAAGGGAACATCCAGGTAGTGGTCGAGGAAGTCGGTGTTCTGCTCGGGATCCAGCACCTCGAGGAGTGCTGAAGAGGGATCGCCGCGAAAGTCAGCTCCGAGCTTGTCGATCTCGTCCAGCATGATCACCGGGTTGTTGGAGCCGCAGGCCTTGAGCCCCTGCAGGATCCGTCCTGGCATGGCGCCGATGTAGGTGCGCCGGTGGCCCTTGATCTCCGCCTCGTCCCGCATCCCCCCGAGGGAGAACCGCCAGAACTCCCGACCCATGGCCCGGGCGATGCTGCGTCCGAGACTGGTCTTGCCGACGCCCGGAGGACCGGCAAAGCAGAGGATCGAGCCCCGATGGGCCGGCTTGATCTTGCGCACGGCCAGGAACTCCAGGATGCGGTCCTTCACCTCCTCGAGGCCGTAGTGGTCCTCGTCCAGGACCCTGGCCGCTTCCGCCAGGTTGGTGCTGTCCCTGGTAGACCGGGACCAAGGCACCGAGGTCAGCCAGTCCAGGTAGTTGCGAACCAGGCTGTACTCGGCGGATTCGACCGGGGTGGTCTTGAGCCGGGTCAGCTCTTCCTCCGCACGTTCCTTGGCCATCTCGGGCATGCCCGCTGCCGCGATGGCTTCCTCGATGCGCTGGATCTCCTCCAGCCGCGCGTCCTTCTCCTCACCGAGCTCGCGGCGGATGATCTTGAGTTGCTCGCGGAGGAAGTACTCCTTCTGTGCCCGTTCCGCCTTCTGCCGGATCTCGTTCTGGATGCGGTTGCCGAGCTCAGCCAACTCCAGCTCGGTGAGCACCAGCTTGAGGGCGATCTCCATGCGCCGGTTCACGTCCACAGCCTCGAGGAGCTTCTGCCGGTCCGCGGTCTCCTTGAGGAAGTAGCTGCCGGTGAAGTCCGCAAGCTGCTCCGGCTGTTCGATGTTGAGGACGGCGGTTCCCGCCTCCTCGGGGTAGCCCTCCGAGACTTCGAGCACCTTGCGTAGTGCTTCCTGCAGCTTGCGGAACAACGCCTTGCCGCGCTTGCCACTTGCCGGTATCTCAACGAGCACCTCCGTGCGCGCCACCAGGAATGGCTTCTTACTCCGGAGGAACTTCACGACCTTCGCGCGCTGCAGCCCCTGGGTCATCGCCGTCGAGTTGCCGTCGGGGAGCTTCAGCGTCTTCAGCACCCGGGCGATGACGCCGACCTGGTAGAAATCCTGGGGCTCCGGCTCATCGAGCTCGTCGTCCTTCTGGGTCAGCATCAGGACGTAGCCGTTCTGGGCCTCGGCCTGGGCGACGATGTCCCGGGCCCGCGGACTGTCCAACAGGATCGGCATCATCAGGTTGGGGAACGGTACCGCGCGCCGCATGGGCAGCACGAACAGGGTGTTGGGCAGCTCCTGCTGGACGACGAGCGCCCCAGGCTCCGACCCCTGTATGGTGATTCCCCCCGCGGGCTGTTGGTCGTGCTCTTTGGCCATGGGGAGCGCCGGATTATTCCCCGCCCGGGGTCAGGGATCCAGGACGCTGCTGGAGCAACGTCTCGGCGAGGGTCGCGGCAATGGCGAATGCCGCGGTGGCAGCGGGTGATGGCGCATTCAGGACGTGCAGGAAACTCTGGCCGCGCTCGAACAGGAAATCGTCAACCAGGGCACCATCTCGTGCGACCGCCTGGGCGCGCACGCCGGCCGTGCCGGGCTCGAGGTGTCGAGGGCTGACCTCGGGCACCAACCGCTGAACCGCCTTGACGAAGACGCGCCTGCTGAGGGACCGAAGCACCTCCACGGCGCCGGCTCGCCAGTGGCGGCGGACCAGCCTCCAGAATCCGGGCCAGCGCAGGGTACCGAGCATGTCGGGAAGGCTCATGGCCGCGGCGCGATACCCCTCCCTGGACAGCGCCAGGACGGCATTGGGACCGACATCCACATCCCCACTGACCTGCCGGGTGAGGTGTACTCCCAGGAACGGCAACCTCGGGTCCGGTACCGGGTAGATCAGGTGCTGGCACAGCTCCCGCGCTGGTTGGCGAAGCCGGTAGTACTCGCCGCGGAAGGGAATCACCCGGATCCACGGGCGGTGGCCCGCCAGCATGGCCAGACGGTCGGCGTGGAGGCCCGCGCAGTTGATGCCCAAGCGCGCGGTGAAGTCTCCGGCGGTGGTCTCGGCCACGACCTCGTGAGCTCCGTCCCGCAGTCCCACGACCCGGGCCCTCAGGAACACCGTTCCTCCAGAGGCCTCCACCAGGCGGTGAAGCGTGCTCACGACTGCCCGGTAGTCCACGACACCTGTGTCAGGCACATGGATGGCGCCGACGCCGCGGGCGTGGGGCTCCAGGTCGAGGAGCCGGTCGGGTCCGACGCGTTCGCAACGCACTCCGTTGGCTCTACCACGCGCCAGCAGCGCATCCAGCCGCGGCACCTCGTCCTTGGTCACGGCAACGATCACCTTGCCGCAGGTCCGGTGGCGAACACCGTGCTCCCGGCAGAACGCCTCCATCGCCTGCCGGCCGGCGGTGCAGGTTCTGGCCTTGAGGTAACCGGGGCGGTAGTAGATCCCCGAGTGCAGCACGCCGGAGTTGCTACCCGACTGGTGCCGGCCGGGGGCCGCTTCCTTCTCGAGGACAGTGACCCTGATGCCCGGGTGGCGGCGCTGCAGCTGCCACGCGGTGGCGAGACCCAGGATGCCTCCCCCCACGACAAGTAC